>JAUWDF010000219.1 GCA_030608925.1 Candidatus Bathyarchaeota archaeon
AGAAAGAATGGAATCAAAAATATTGAAGTGGACAAATTCATCCTCGAAGGCGCATTTTCAACCCTCACAAATGTAAGCTTCGATGCTTCAAGATTTGTTGAACTCATCAAGGAGAGTGTGAAGTTTCGAGACTCTCTGAAAGAGAGGGTAATAGCAAGCGGCGGTAGTATGGAGTTTGAAGGACCGGTCTCTTTCATCCCAGAGGGAACAGAACAGGGATTGATAGAGCAGGGAGAGAAGGTAGGCATAAAGTCTGATCCTACCATAAACCCAGACATTCTAGCTCTACAGCAGACTTTGATTTTTGGATTAAAGGGCGTCGCTGCTTATGCGTTTCATGCGCTAATTCTTGGAGAAAAGGACGATGAAATACTCTCTTTCATTCAAGAGGGGCTAGCAGCAACCCTTGATAGATCATTGGGTGTAGATGAATTACTAACGCTACTAATGAAATGTGGAAAAGCTAACTTGCGAGCAATGGAATTGCTTGACATAGCTAACACAAGAGCCTATGGTCATCCTGTACCCACATCCGTGCCATTAGGAGCCAGAAAAGGAAAAGCTATCCTAGTTTCAGGGCATGATCTCAAGGATCTGGAAGAGATACTCACGCAAAGTAAAGGAAAGGGGATATATGTCTATACTCATGGGGAAATGCTTCCTTCTCACGGGTACCCAAAACTGAAGGAGTTCAGCCACTTTTATGGTCATTACGGAACTGCTTGGCAGAACCAGAAAAAGGAGTTTGCAGAGTTCCCAGGCGCTATCCTTATGACCACTAACTGCATCCAGAAACCCCGTGAATCTTATATGGAGAACATCTTCACAAGTGGAGTTGTGAGTTGGCCAGGAGTTCAGCACATTCCAGAAAAAGACTTCACACCTGTAATCAGGAAAGCTTTGGAGATGCCAGGGTTTATGGAAGATGTTCCGGGCGAGGCTGTGACAGTAGGGTTTGCCCATAATGCAGTGATGAAGATCGCGGATAAAATCATTGAAGCTGTGAAGAACAAGAATATCCGCCATTTCTTCCTAGTCGGTGGATGTGATGGAGCAAAAGCTGGAAGAAGCTACTACACAGAGTTTGTTGAAAAAACACCTATGGACACTGTAGTACTGACCTTGGGATGCGGGAAATTCCGATTCTTCGATAAACAACTGGGAAACATATTGGGAATACCTAGACTAATAGACATTGGACAGTGTAACGACGCTTATTCAGCTATTCAGATAGCATCAGCCTTGTCGAAAGCTTTTGGAGTATCTCTTAATGAGCTTCCCTTGAGTATAATATTGTCATGGTATGAGCAAAAAGCAGTCGCTATATTACTAACCTTGCTGTATCTTGGTATAAGAAACATTAGAATAGGTCCAAGTTTACCTGCTTTCATGACTCCCAACGTACTAAATGTGCTAGTTGAAAAATTCAACATTATGCCATTAAAAACACCTGACGAAGACTTGAAGGCAATCCTCGGCTGAATCTACAATTGTCAAGTATGATGAAGCGTAGAAGTGAGAACATCGAATACGCAGAAAAAAACTCACAAATCCATGTGAAAGAATAGATTATATAGGTGTTTGAGCTTTACTCTTGCTCTTCCAAAGTGAATAATGCATTTTATAGGAGTACGAGAAGATGGGAAAACCCATAGTTTCCATTGTGTCAGCTGGATTATCAAAATTCGGAAGACGGGAGGGACTTTACGGAAGGGAGCTTTTTGTGGAAGCTGCAAGTGAAGCCTTTGAAAGATGCCCAAATCTTGACCCCCGGAAAGATATCAAGGCAGCTTTCATAGGTAAAATGGGTGAATCTTTTGAGCACCAAGGTCACACTGGACCAACTGCCCTGGACTGGGCAGGTCTACTACCGACGCAGGCTTTTAGGACAGAAGGAGCGTGTGGCTCTTCAGCTTTAGCTATACGTTGTGGGATTTTTGCAGTCCTCTCTGGTATGGCTGATGTGGTAATGGTTGGAGGAGTCGAGAAGATGACCCACAGAGCCACCGAGGATGTTACTGAATATCTGGCGATGGCCTGTGACTTTCCTTTTGAACAATGGAATGGGTTAACTTTCCCAGGACTCTTTGCGATGGTGGCTACTGCTCACATGCACAAATACGGCACAACAGAAGAGCAAATGGCCCTTGTTGCCGTGAAGAATCACCACCATGGAGCTATGAATCCGAAGGCGCACATGCAAAAAGAGGTATCACTGGAGAAAGCCTTGTCCTCTAGGGTAATTGCTTGGCCAATTAAGCTCTATGATTGCTCCCTTGTAACTGATGGAGCTGGTTGCATAATCTTAACGAAACCAGAGCTTGCTAAGAAATTCTCCGATGAGCCTGTTCACATAATTGGATCTGGACAAGCAAGCGACACAATTGGGTTGTATGAAAGAAAGGATCTTACATCTCTTAGAGCTGCTAGACTCGCGGCGCAGGAGGCCTACAAAGGAGCAGGAGTCACACCTGGAGATGTAGATGTTGCAGAAGTCCATGATTGTTTCACAATAGCAGAGATCTTGGCTTACGAGGATCTAGGTTTCTGTAAGCCAGGAAAGGGAGGACCCTTCGTAGAAGAGGGGCAAAGCCAGATTGGAGGTAAAGTGGCTGTTTGCACGAGTGGAGGACTGAAATCAAAGGGACATCCTGTGGGCGCAACAGGTGTAGCTCAAGCGTATGAAATATACCTGCAGCTAACAGGACAAGCTGGAAAAAGACAGGTTGGAAATGCAGAGATTGGACTGACTCATAATGT
>JAUWDF010000089.1 GCA_030608925.1 Candidatus Bathyarchaeota archaeon
TTAAGGCACTCCTCGATCTAAGACTTGCCCTCATAAAAAACGGGCGTGCACGCAATTTAACTGAACAAAATGCAAAGGAAGTTGCAGACATTCTAAACGTTAGTGCTGCAAAGCTCGAGGCAATCATCGAGATAATTAAGAAGGGATAACGAGTTGACAACACTGATCATTCAGGCAACTGCATGTGCGCATCAGATTCATGGATGTTTCTCACAAAAACCCAGTTGGTGTATAACTTGGTAAACGATGTGATGATTGAAACTCGAAATCTCACAAAGAAATTCAGCAAACTAACAGCAGTGGATCACGTATCCTTCAGCGTGAAGAAAGGCGAGATATTT
This sequence comes from Candidatus Bathyarchaeota archaeon, assembly GCA_030608925.1. Taxonomy (GTDB): domain Archaea; phylum Thermoproteota; class Bathyarchaeia; order Bathyarchaeales; family SOJC01; genus JAUWDF01. Next base: position 342 of record JAUWDF010000089.1, read on the forward strand.
GGATTGCTTGGTCCCAATGGAGCTGGAAAAACAACCACTATAAGGATGCTCGCTACATTGACGAAACCCACAGAGGGATCAGCAGCCATTGGCGGCTTCGATGTTGTGAAAAGAGATAACGAAGTGAGGAAGCTCCTGGGTTTGGTTTCTGAAAAGATAATAATGTATGATCGGTTGACAGCTAGAGAGAACCTGTGGTTTTTCGGAAGACTCTACGACATCCCAGAAGAAGTTCTCAAGAAGAGGATCGATGAGTTATTGGGATTGGTTCAACTTATTAATTGGAAAAGTTCTCAGGTGGGCACGTTCTCGTCAGGTATGCGACAGAGAATGAATGTGATTAGAGCACTACTCAACATGCCAGAGGTATTACTGTTAGATGAACCTACACTGGGTCTGGATCCCCAATCCTCTGTTGAAGTCAGGGAGTTTGTGAAGAAAATAAATAGAGAAAACAAGACAACAATCATTTTAACAACACATATGATGGTTGAAGCGGACATGCTCTGTGATCGCATAGGCATCATAGATCACGGGAAGATCGTCGCGCTTGATACATCTTCAAACTTGAAGAAGCTTGTTTCGGGAGTTAACACAACCGTTATAGAGCTTGAAATCGCGAATCTCACCACAAAAATAATTTCGCTGATACAGTCTCAAGAATGCGTCAGTTCAATCTCTCAGAGTGGCTCCACCCACATTAAGGTTCACGCTAGCGGTGACGAAGCCTTCGACACCATTATCGACACCATAAGAACAGAGAAGGGAAAAATAGTCTCAGCGAAAAACCTTGAACCAACGCTTGAAGACGTCTTCCTACAAATCACGGGTCATGAGGTTAGAGATAAGGCAGATCAGAAGGTTCCCATGAGGACACACCGGCGTTTCCAACTAAAGTCGAGGGTGAGGTGAGCTGAATGGGTGCTAAAAGCTTAGTCTATCATAGCCTTTTGATTGCTTGGAAGGACTTAATGGAGTTGTTTAGGAATAGAATTATGCTACTTATGCTTGTGCTAATGCCCTTACTCATGATGACCATGGCGGGTTTCATGTTTCCCTCAAGTACCTCTATAAGCGAAGTATCTGTCGCCATAGTTAACCAAGATGAAGGATATGCAAGCTCAAAACTCATCGCAACCTTGGAAGCCTTGAACAGCAATAAAGGTCTGATGACCCTCACAAATGCTTCAAGTCTTGATGAGATTAGGAGCCTGATTCAAGCTGGAGAGGTCGATGGGGGAATAGTTATCGCCAGCAACTTCACTTCAAGTCTTATGAATGGGAAGCAGGGAGACATCATAATCGTTTCTGATCAAACAAATCCTCAGATGTCTTTGATCCTAGAGATTGCTTTGAAGGAGGTGTTTGAACAAATGGGCACCATGTTGGCACAACAGAATGTTGTTGAGTTCCCATCAGTTAACTCAAGCAACTCGCTTGCGCTTGTGAAACCTTATAATGTTCAGACAGAGGGGGCTGTTGTGGGAGATTTCACTTATTTTGACTTTATAGCACCCGGGTTGATGGCTATGACGGTGATGATGAGCGTCATGACAGGGCTCCCAGCAGCTATCTCCCATGAAAGAGAAGTGGGAACGCTGGATGGTATGATGGTTGCACCAGTAAACAGGCTTTCGGTAATAGTTGGTAAAACCCTTGCTCAAACAGCAAGAGGAATGCTCCAAGGAACCATCATACTTGTCCTAGCTGTGGTCTTATTCGGGATCACTATTCATGGTAACATTCTGTTGATCTTCGTATTGCTCCTACTAGGCGTGTTCAGTTTTGTCGGCCTTGGCGTTGTAATAACTTCATTTGCGAAGGATCAAGAGACAGCTATGATGGCGATGATGGGTCTGATGTTCCCTATGATGCTTCTCAGCGGTGTATTCTTCCCAATTCAACAGATGCCTTGGTATATGCAAAGCATTTCAAAGGCTCTTCCACTAACATACACAGCTACAGCTCTCAGGAAAGTCATGGTACTTGGAGCAGGCATCCCGATGATCGCTACCGAGCTAGCGGTTCTAATAGGCTTTGGAGTAGTAATGACACTAATCGCAGTACCAGTTTTCAAAAGAGCCATAACTAAGTAGGGTTACGGGTCACAGAATACCAGCTTACTCCCAGATCCTTCAAGTGCCCCTACTTTTGCTCAAATTTTTTGTCCGCAATTGGGACAATACTTATCGTTTGGTTGTGCTGTTTGGCCACAGCTGGAACATTTAAGCGCATCCTTCAGACGGTGTGTTCCTCGCTTCTCCTTTGCTAGCATTCTTCCATCGTTGAGAAAGAGCATCTTGTCTGCCCGTGAGGCTACATGGCCATCGTGAGTGACCATGATGATTGTGGTTCCTTGTTTCCTGTTTAATTCAGCCAATAGCCTTACGATTTCATTCTTAGTTTTTCCATCTAAGTTGCCTGTAGGTTCATCTGCCAGAACTATTGCAGGGTTGTTTGCCAAAGCTCGTGCTATAGCGACTCTTTGTTGTTCCCCAGCGCTCAATCGAGATGGTCTATGGTCTTCTCTTTGTGAAAGACCCACCATGTTCAGCAGATCATGGGCTCTCTTCTTTCTCTCATTCTTCGATTTTTTTGTGCCTTCCATAGGGAGTTCTACGTTTTCAATAGCGTTCAGCCATGACATTAAATTGAAAGTTTGAAATATGAACCCAACTTTGTATTTCCTTATCTTATGGAGACTCTTCTCTCGGACCTTTGTGACATCCACACCGTCTAGAATAACCTTTCCGTATGTTGGTCTGTCAAGGCAACCTAACATGTTTAGTAATGTGGTCTTTCCCGAGCCAGAAGGACCCATAATTGAAATGAAGTCACCCTTCTTTATCTGTAGATTCACGTCTGAGAGGGCATGCACTTTGCGTCCGCCCAGCTTGAAGACTTTATCTAGTTTTTCTGTAGTTAAGGCCAGTTCACTCATGTCTTAATGCCTCCATGGGGCTTGTTCTGGACGCTCTCCAAGCAGGATATAAGGTGCCTATTGCTCCCAGGAGCACAGCTGCGGCGAATGCTAATAAAATCAGTTCTAGGCTTGGAGTCGCTGCAACAGTTGATGACAGAGTCAATCCGGGAATAGTGGTCTGCCTACCTGGCATCCCAGAGGGTCCAGTTCCAGATGTGGCAACTGGTAGTAAGATTGATGATAATATTGGTGCTCCGATGGTCCCTATGATGATACCAACCGCTCCTGCCATCAGACTCATTAGAACTCCTTCAGCCATGAACTGGCTTAGGATGCTGCGGTTGCTGAATCCTATGGCTTTTAGTACGCCGATCTCCTGTGTCCTCTCGCGTACTGTATATAGCATCGTGAATAGGACGATCAGACTTGTAGCAACAATTGCGATACCAATTTCCTGAAAAGCAACTGCTTGAGTCTGGCTGAGAGTTTGCTCAGCATTATCCAGAACAGTCTCATACATGTCACCCAGTCTCTCAATCTGGCTTAGGCGTTCTTTATAGGTAGTGACATAAAACTCTGGATACAGTGAAGTTATGTCACTGACGATTTGCTCCACGTAGGATTCGTCTTCTGCATACACATCTATCTTGCTTATTTGTCCTTCAAGGTCGGTTATTGTCTGAGCATCAGACATGCCCATATACAGCTTATTCAAGCCAAGAGTATCTGATGTTTCATAGACTCCAACCACGGTAAAGTAGCCTTCTAAGATGTTCACTTCGTCACCGACTCCAACTCCAAAATACTCTGTGTTATCTAAGCTGAGGAGAACAACTCCACTATCTCCCTCCTCTAGATTTCTCCCCTCTATCACATCCCTCGGTAGGACAACATAGTTATCTATATACGAGTTGTTCAAAGGAACACCCACAATTGTGTAGTCGGGTGTCATAATCTCGAATGTACCTCTTGGTGTTTCACGAGTTTGAAGGGTCCCTTCAGTTTTTTCGAGGAATGGTAAAACATCCTTGACAAATTCAATGCCACTGATATCATATACAGCGGTTTCGTTCAGAAAACTTTCAGTTGGCCTCATGAATCCAGGTTTAAATCCAGTTGTGAACCCTGATGAAAGGCTACATTCTACTAATGTTAGGGTCTTGTTAATTTCTTCTTCCACCTCGGTTACATACGCATTATAGTTCGCATTCAATTGCTCCGCAGCTTCTTGATTAGCCATGATACCTGTGGGGATAGAAATCATGATTGCCATAGAAAATCCCAAGGCAATCACTACAAGCAAGACTCTAATTTTCCTTCTTGAAACATTTCTCAACGCTCTAGTTAAAACACCCAAATCTTTACACCGTTCCTACATGCTCTTTTTGACACAAAAACAACGTGAAATATTAAAGCGTTTTTCAGAATTATACCAAGATTCACACCCCCTGACCATCTGCATAAAATGAACGCAAACAAAAGTAGATGCGAAGTGGTCAATAAACAGATTAACATTTGTGCTGTTTCTCATCTCATCT
>JAUWDF010000057.1 GCA_030608925.1 Candidatus Bathyarchaeota archaeon
TTTCTTCAGGAATAGGAATCCACCGGTTTTTAGAGGCTTCTTGTTTCAAACACTCATTAACCATCGTCCTCCCCAGAAACTCCATGCGTGATGAGCCATCTCCAGGCTCTTTTGGTGGAGGCAGAGGATCCGGCAAGTCGGGTGCAATATTGTACCAATTCTTAGGTAAAGCTTCTACAGGAAGGGAAATCTGATTTATCTTCACACAATTCACCAAACAAGAGAAGGTTATATTCTGGACGAGTCTTGAAATAAATGTTTTCATGCGCTTCGGGAACTTAGCGCTTATTCAGCTCGATTCTTCTTTCTTTCAAGACCTCAGTTTTTTATACGTACGCACATCTAGTTTACTTATATTCGCGCACTCTTATTAGCAAGTACGATTTCTGTGGAGGCGCGTGTGTTGATTTCAAGTTGGCTTCCAAAGCCTCTTTTGACATAAGTGTTTTTTAGAACCACTTTGGAACCAGCATTTAGTTCCGCGAGTTTCTCCGCATGCTTCCGCCAAGCAGAAACCCAGATTTTACCCGTTGAGTCTTCAAGCTCGAAAGAAGTGACAAGAACATTCTCACCCGATTTCGTGGTCACTTCTTTAAGATTAGGTTGTGTTTTAATCACACCTTCCAGAACATGAATGTTTGTGCCTTCTTTCAAATCAATTATACGTGAGGGGAAATACTCTGAGTTCTTTATTTGAGGATAATCAGTTTCCACGACATCAGAGGGTGATACTTGAAGGTCGCCACGCTCCCCAACATTCAATTCCATTGGTCCATACTTCGACCTACGGACATACCCGTGTATAACTCTGACTATCTGACCTGGCTGAATCATCTTGGTGGCTTCTGCTCTTTCATTCCATAAAATAACCTTTATTCTGCCTGTTCTGTCAGCTATTGTTACGCGAGCAACTTGTCCCTGTCTATTAGCTGTAGAAAATTGCTTGATCTCTCCTAAGGCCAAAACTCGCCCTGTGATAGTCACGTTATTTAGCCCTGAAACTAGTTTCTCTATATAGATTTTTGGAGCTGATTTTCTAACCTTGACTTCCACGCCATATTCCGCTGCAACCAGTCGTGTGGCTGCTGCATCAGTTAATAATCCTCCACTGGAAGTTTTCCTGTCCTTGATGGCTTTTTCAACTTCATGACGAGTTAGAGTTTGACAATGAGTGAGAATACGTTGTATGACTTCTTCCTTCATTCTTAGTTCACAACAATAGTTCAAAAACCACAGACGGTCTCATATAAACCTGTTTTGCACGCGCGTCCGTTTTGATTTGAGCTTCATGATTGACTCTATCGTGCTGAGACATATGTACTCAGAAAGAACCTAAACACTTAGAATCGTATTCTCTGCTTTAGTCTTCTCTACCCCGAAGTAGCTGGAGAAAGATTATCACTAAAGTCACAAAGGCTGTAACCATTAAAATTAATAACATCGATTGGAAGAACTCAGCTATACCCAATCCAAATCGTCACCTTGCTCAATATTTGGAGTTGGTTGGTTATTTAAGGTATCGCCTTTTTCCATTCGTTCATTAAAGCCTCCCATAGTTCGTCTTCTTCTTTGTACAAATCGTAGATTTTCAAGGTCTCTGCAAGTTTTTGCGCTATTAGATGATAGCATAGGTGAATGTGTCTATCTAGAACTCGAAAGTAGAAGTCGTTACAGGTACAAAAGTCAGCTGCAGGTATTATTAAGTAGTCTCTGTTTTTCCCTACAACAATCCAGACTACGCGGTTGCTTGGTTTGAAGACATATTTCTTGACACGCTTACCTTCAACTGCCTCCCATGCCTTTGTGAAACGTTGACCGAAGGCTTTAGTGAGTCTCTGTATATCCTCATTTTGGATTGTCTTAGCTTCAGCTGCTTTCTGACAGATCATAGTGAGCGTTCTTAGCTCTGAGGGTTTTGCCATGAAGGTAATCGCCGGTGACCTGATTCATTTTCATGGTATAAGTGTTTCTAAACAGGGAAAATACTTGTTTTTTCCCAATCCAATTGATCAGCTAAGGGCTCTGAGTTGTTTGACTCTTCCTAAGAATGTTCCGTCAAGAAGGTATACTTCTGCTGTTTCAATGTTTACTGCACCTGAGCGAAGGATAGGGCCAATGTAGCTTCTATGTTTGCTTTGTCGATTGACAGGGCGTCCTCCAAGAAAATCGTTGAAACATGGCATTATAATCAGTTGCTCGGACTTGGGTTCTGGGTCAAATTTCTCTCTTGCAGTTTTCTCCTTATTTCTTCTCTTATTGATTTTAAGCTTCTTTGCGTTGAGGTTGGCTCTTATCCAAACAGGAGCTGTGGTTTGTAACCCTAGGTAATCTCGAAATGCAACTGTAGGATGAACATGGCCCATGATAAGTGTGTTACAAGAAAGGAGTTTAGCAGCTGGCCACGTGTGACCATGAAAAAGGCCGACATTGTTTAGAGTTGTTCCAGTTGACGGGTGCATTTTTATTGTTGGCAGAAGTAATGGTTCAAGGTTCCCGTCGTGGTTTCCTCGGATGATTTGTATGTTGGCTACCTTGGCTTTTATGCTTGTGAAAAATTCAGGTATGTCTCGCCATTCTCCTTGTTCAGCTCTTGCAATTGTGTGCTTTACATCTCCGAGAATAATGAGCCCGTTTGGTTTCGCAATATTTATTATTTGAAGGAGCTTCCTTCGGATTTTTGGCATTTGTGATGGAAGGTGTATTCCTCTCCTTGTGAGATGGGTTTCCCATCCCAGATGGAGATCTGTGATTATCAAGGTTTTCTGATTGTTTTCCTTGTGAAGGAAAGCGGGATAATTCTTTATCGGAGTTATCATGCTTGATTAGCCTTTTTCAAGAATTTCTGTAATAGCTTGATGAAGATTAGTGTTCCCCGTTGCGATGAAGCTTACTCGTTCCGTGGGATCTAGGTTGTTAGTGAGAGGTGCGTTATTAGGTGTGGTGATTTGTGCCCCTGCTTCTTGGATAATGAGGGTAGCAGCAGCCATGTCCGTGGTGCGGAGTTTTCCTCTGATGTCTATGAATGCATCAATTGTACCGTCGGCTACGTAGCATATCTCAAGGGCGTTGGCTCCTAGATGACGGATATGTCTGCATTTCGTCAGAAGAGTGTTGAGGTTTTCAGAGAGCTCTGTGGAATTAAGAGTGTTGAGGTCAAGACCTAGAAGTGCTTCTGATAAGTTTGTGGTTTCTGATGGGGATATTTTTTCGTAGTTGCAGTAGGAACCCATATGCTTCTGAGCTATGTAGGTTGTATCATGAAAAAGATCTGTGACTACCCCTGCTTCAATTGCATCAAGGCGTGGAGACTTGCTGACAGCAATACTAGTGCATGCGAAGGGTATCCCCCTCAGGAAATTGGTAGTTCCATCTACTGGATCCGTAATCACATAATAGACGGGAGCTCGTCCAAACTCTTTAATCCCCGATTCTTCGCTGATTAATGTGAAATCTAATCCGTGCTCGGTTAAAGTTTCAATGATGGCTTTCTCTGCTTGGACATCTATGTGTTTTTTTTGGTCACCACCTGCTCCAATACCGTACGTTTTTCGAGAAATAGGTGTACCGATGAGTGGTGTGACCAAAGCCTTGACATGTTGAGTGGTTTCCGTAAGAATCTCAAGCCAATCCATAGTGTACGTTTGAACAATGATGCTATTAAAATTACGTGTTCATGAATCCACACGTGAAATTGGTTTATACAGTTCATAGTTGCCAAGGGGTTAGCATCGGAATGATGTATCGAGCTGTTACACAAGCGCTGTTAAATGTTTATATGGTTGGGTTCTGACTAACCTAGAAGAACAGGCACGTGCGTGCATGAGAAATGAATGTTCCAAAAGTGATCAACACCTATTGCCCGAAATGTAAGGCTCATACGGAACACTCGTTGAGTCTACTCAAAGTCGGAAAACGACGTGCCCTTGCAATAGGTGAGCGTCGCCATAAAAGAGAGAAACGCGGTTATGGTGGTCAAGGATGGCCTATGCAAAAAAAATTTGCCAAAACCACCAAAAAACAAACATTAAAATTCAAGTGCAAGAAATGCGGCTTCACAATCCAGAAGAAGGGCTTACGTTTAAGGAAGCTCACAATTGGAGGTCAAACTTAACCAATGAGTACTGATTGGGAAGCTCTCATTCCAAAACCAAAGTCTTACTTCCTGCGTATACGTTGCCCTGATTGTGGAAACGAACAGCTCATCTACAGTCACCCAACCAATATTGTGAAATGCAATATCTGCAAGACAATCCTAGCAACGCCCACTGGAGGAAAAGGGAAATTTAACGGGGAAATCACTGCTGTCATAGAGTGAGGCTAAGCAGTAATGCCAATACGGAAATTTGAATGGCCTGAAAGGGGCGAGCTCGTTCTAGCTTCAGTCAAGAAAGTAACTGATCATGGAGCATATGTAGCCCTTGAGGAATATGACAACAAAGAAGGGCTTTTACATAGAAGCGAAATAAGCACAAGTTGGATCCGAAACATCCGCCACCACGTCCGCGAAGGCCAAAAACTAGTCCTCAAGGTCCTGCGAGTAAACCCAGCTAAAAGACACATTGACTTATCCAAGAAACGTGTAACCAAACGCGGGCGTATCGATAAAATCTACACATTTAAACATGAACGTAAAGCTGAAACATTCCTCCGCGTCATCGCAAAGAAAATAAAAAAACCCACTAAAGAACTCATTGAAAAAGCTGGGATTCCCATGGAGGAAGCCTACGGGGATGTCTATACCGCTCTCGAAGAAACGAGCCGTCAAGGTCAGGAAATCCTGACAAAAATAGGTATTCCACCTGATATTGCCCAACCCTTAGCCGAGTTAGCTCACGAGAAAATCCGACCCCCATTAGTCGAAGTGAAAGGAATCCTACAACTAAGCACCATCAAGCCTGATGGAGTTAAAATCCTCAAAAAAGCCCTGCGAGCAGCCCAAAAAACAGCTGTTCCTAAGACAGCGAAAATCCACATCTACGCGATAACACCCCCAAGGTATCGTTTAAAAGTAGAAGCCGAAGACTACAAACAAGCTGAAACAATCATACAGAAGGCATCGGAAAAAGCGGTGAAAACCATCACGAAAACTGGCGGAGAAGGAAGCTTCAAAAGGGAAAAATAACATGGGGTGGCGCCTTAGAAAATGCGAAAAATGCAACCGTTACACCCTCAAAACGGACAAATGTCCCTATTGTGATGGACAAGTTCACATCCCTCACCCCGCAAAGTTTTCCCCAGACGACAAATACGCCAAACAGAGAGTTGCATTGAAAATGGAAAGTGCTCCAAATGAAAACAACAATAAGCGAAAAACTACGGATTAAGCTCAGAAACCCCATTCTAATAGAGGGTCTCCCCGGACTGGGAATGGTGGGTAGAATAGCAACACGATACCTTGCTAAGCAACTGAAAGCTGAAAAACTAGCCCTTCTCTACTCCCCCCATTTCCCATACTATGTAATTGTAAACAAAAAGGGTAACGCTCGACTACTACGGGGGGAATTTCGCTACTGGAAAAACCAAGAGGGCAGCGACCTAATTTTCTTCACAGGCGACAGTCAAGCTCAAACCATCGAAGGACAGTACGAAATTGCGGAAACAATACTAGATTTCGCGAAGAGCCACGGTGTGCAAACAATAGTCACCCTTGGAGGCTATCGCAAAGAAGCCAGCGAAACTCCTAAAGTCATCGCCACCGCTACAGATCC
>JAUWDF010000237.1 GCA_030608925.1 Candidatus Bathyarchaeota archaeon
ATAACTACAGAAAATGGTTCTTACGAAATTTTGTTCGACGACAAAGTGCTTCCGGGAGGAAATGCAACATTCACATCTGTCTCACACTCTTTCATAGTTCCAGATAGCACATTAGGACTGCACGATGTAGTCATCAGAGATGTTACTAATGGAACCCTAAGTCCTTCAATGAACTTCACGGTTCAAACCAACTACATAATCCAGCCGATTCCCCTTGAAGAACCAAGGCAATTCCAAGAAGGTTCAAATGTAACTATTCTTGCATCAATCACAGGTGGAGAGGCCAATAGAACGTACCAAGTGAACGCTACTGTGACGGACCCAGGGGAAATAACTGTCTCCACACAGAGCGCGCTTCTTCTACGATCAAATTCAAACGGTTCTGGTGAAATCTATGTGGACTATCCTTCAGATTTCGATGGCGGTAATCAAACAACATATTTTGTAGGTACATACGAACTAACGCTATTGGCGGCAAATGTAACTCTAGCGGCAGGAAACTTTAATGTTGGAATAACAGATAAAACTGAATACCATAGGTTTCAAACAGTCAATATTCAAGCTATCAACTATACAATTTCAGATATAATTAACATCACGATAACTCACGACGGTCAGCTGATATTTGAACATGCTCCAAATGGTTCAGAAGGTGTAATTTCCGCCAATTGGACAATTCCAGCCAATGCTAGCTTAGGGAATTACCGAGTGAAAATCGACAAGGAACCCTTGGAAAAGCAAGTTCAAGACATCCAAAACTTCACAATCGTATCAGCGTCCTTTGTCTCCGAGGTCAAAGCCCTGAATCTCGACCTAGATCCAGTGAAGGGAGTTTTAATAGAGGCGAATAATTTAACAGACAATGCGGTGAGCAGTATTTTCACAAACGAAGAGGGAATTGCCCTTTTCAGTCTAGAAGCTACAAACTACACTTTCATTGCATTTTGGAATTCTTCGAAAGCGCCACGAGCTCAAGTAGGTGCAACACACTGGATAAGTATAGATGGAAACCTGACGGGCAATGAGGCACCGAAGATTAACTGTACTCTTGCCAAAATCAAGATTGCAGTAGAAGATGAGGAAGGGTACAAACTTCCTTGGGTCACTCTCAGAGCAAACTTCACCTACATATCGAGGTTGGATGTTCCCATTGATGTATCACTCTCCACGGAAACTGGCTTGACTGGTTTTGCTGAATTCAAGAACGTTCTCACAAACACAAGCTATGAGATAGAAGCAAGTCGTTATGGATTTACATTCCAGAGAGGTAAGATGAACCTGACATCTACTCGATGGTTTAACTTTACCACCCCCACCTACGACCTCTCGATAAATGTTTACGATCGAAATGGTTCGGCTCTCCAGAACGGGCAAGTTAGAATTTATGAATGGGGTGTCGGGCTGAGTGGTCTTATTGCTACTGAGAACACAGGAGATAGTGGCCATATTGCTTTGAGTGCTACTTTCGGCAAGTATGAATTAGAAGTGTACAAGTCAAACACACTTCTCAACCGGACAATAGTGTTCCTGACGAATCAACCAACCAATTTTACGGTTCACTGTAAGCTTTATAGCCTATCCCTCAACGTGGCTGTGGTGGATTTCTTCGGGCAGGGAGTAGTCAACGCAAATGTAACCATAGAGCGTGATGGAATTACGGTGTCATCCTCAAATACTGAAGTCGGAGGAGTCGCTAGGTTCTCCGAACTCATAGGTGGTGATTACAGAGCATTTGTATATATTGAAAACAAACCCTACGGAATCATCACTCTACACCTCGAAGACCCAAAAACTGCTAGGATAAGAATAGCTGAAATAGTTTCAATAGGTGGTTTTCTAGTAGAAACCAGTCATTTAATCACGGGAACTATGATTCTTCTGGCTGTCGCTGTTATGACTCTCTTTGTTTTCTATCGGAAATTCAAACCAAACCTGAAAGATGAGTAGTAATCCGGAAAAGTTTATAACAATCGAACAACTAAGCCATTCTAGTCAAAAAGTAAACAAAACCAAATTTTAAACGAAATCAACACCAAAGGCGGTGTATATGTTGGGTGAAGTAAAATATTGCTATCCCAGATGTCAATTGTTCAAATGCGCAAAAAATGCTGCAATCTACAAAAGCCCAGATGTCTGGTGCAGATGGACCGATGAGAAGTGCAATGTCGCGAACTGCAACTATGCAACATGTGTAAAAAGACGCCTCTTACCAAAGGGTATATGCGGAGAATCTGTCAAGCGTAAAACAACAGAAAAAACAATGGACGAGATCATTAGATCTCCTGTAAAACTGAGAGGGAAAACACTCAGAAGAGTTGGCGAAAAAGAAATATTCTAAGTTCTCGCATCAACGACACCACGAAGGGAAACAAGTGGCTAGGTAGTACTCTTGATCCGACAAGTGACATGTTTAGCCGGAGGAGTAGGTGCAGCCAGATTTCTCCAAGGCCTAATCAAAATAATACCCCAGGAGAACGTAACTGCGATAGTCAATACTGGCGATGATATAGAGCTCTATGGTTTACACATATCCCCAGATCCAGACATAGTAATCTATACGATTGCAGGCATTGTAGATGAAGAAAGGGGCTGGGGAATAGAAGGAGACACCTTC
>JAUWDF010000229.1 GCA_030608925.1 Candidatus Bathyarchaeota archaeon
TAGCTGTATAGAAAAGAGTACAACTAAATAGTACTGCCAGCCACCACTGGACACTTTCCAAAGTTATCTTGGTAAGCACATCATCATCTTCCCACAGCCTCCTCTGGCGCCTCCTGAACATGCACGCGCACTTTCGAGAAACTGACTACGTTTCAAAAGTTGCATGGAACGTTGAAGAATCCTGCAAGCTTGTAGAATCCGGATTCGAGTATGCGCGCGCAACGGGTAGATTAGGGGATATTTTAAAATTTGAAATACCGATTATTACTAGTCTTATTGTGTGATAGACTTAGAATAACGTAGGTGGATTTGAGATGGTTGAAATCTTAGTGCTATATTATTCAAGGTCTGGCCGAACTGAAGCTCTGGCAAATTCAGTCGCCAAGGGAGCTGAAAGCATTGATGGAGTAACTGTCAAACTGAAGCGCGTTGACTATGCAACAGTTGACGACCTCATGTCTTGTGATGCTGTAGCTCTAGGTTCTCCAAACTACTTTAGCTACATGGCTGGAATTATGAAGGATTTCTTCGACAAAGCGTTGAACATAAGAGAAAAAGTTGCGGGTAAACCATGTGTAGCATTCACTTCAGGTGGCGGCTCCAGCGACGAAGCTCTTAGGAGCTTGGAAAGGATGATCTCCTCTTTCCGGCTAGAGAAAGTAGCTGATGGAATTGTTTCCCAGGGAGAGCCCAGCGAAAAGAAATTAATTGCCTGCAAGAGACTTGGAGAAACCTTGGCAAAAAAGTGCATGAAAGAGTTAAGTTCCAACAGACTAGATGCAGAGTAAAAACTGCGGAATACAACTTGAGATATGACACGCGCCTACGCACACGTAAGGAGAATAGTGGAGTATGAAAAACCCAATACCTCTCTCGTGCAGGATTTAGGAGGTATTACTTCTTAGTCAGGAACACGCGTTTTCTTTTGTGACATATTCATGAATGCTCTGAGCAGCCTTCTTCCCAGCGCCCATAGCGCTGATTACTGTAGCCTCGCCAGTAACAATATCCCCACCGCTATAGACACCATCTAAGCTAGTTTTTCCTGTTAATTCATTAATCACTATTGTGCCTTTTCTCGTAGTTTCTAATCCTTCAGTGGTAAGTTGAATTATGGGATTAGGAGTTCTGCCAATTGCAATTATCGCGGTGTCAACATCAACAATGAATTGAGATCCTTCAATTGGTATCGGACGCCTACGACCAGTTTCATCTGGCTCTCCTAGTTCCATTTTAAGGCATTCCATTTGTGTCACCCAGCCTCTCTCACCGCCAATAAATCTGATGGGGTTTGTCAAAAGATCAAAGACAACGCCCTCTTCCTCAGCGTTTTCTATTTCTTCTAACCTGGCAGGCATCTCTGCTTTTGATCTTCGGTACACGATGTGCACCTCCTTTGCCCCAAGTCGCAAAGCTGAACGCGCTGAGTCCATAGCTACATTTCCTGCTCCAAAAACTACTACCTTCTCTCCTACTTTGATGGGCGTATCATATTCTGGAAAATTATATGATTTCATGAGGTTTACTCGTATCAAAAATTCATTCGCGGAATATATTCCCCCCAGGTTCTCCCCTGGTAACTCTAGAAATCTTGGAAGCCCAGCTCCTGTTCCAATGAAAACAGCATTAAAATCTTCTTTGAGAAGTTGAGGTATAGTTTTGATTCTCCCAATTAGAGAGTTTGTCTTGATGGTGACCCCTAGCTTTTGAATGTAATCTGCTTCAGCTTGTACAATCCTCTTAGGCAATCTGAACTCTGGAATGCCATATACAAGCACGCCTCCAGGTTTGTGAAGGGCTTCAAAAATTGTAACTTTATGTCCTAGCTTGGCAAGCTCAGCTGCAGCTGTGAGACCAGCAGGTCCCGCTCCAATAACTGCTATTTTCTTACCCCCCGACTGTGCCTTTTTAGGATTCTTAACGCCAAGGGTCATCTCATGATCTGCCACAAATCTCTCAAGTCTCCCAATGCTTATAGGATCGCCAGCTTTGCCCATCACACATTCCTTTTGGCATTGCTGTTCCTGGGGGCACACCCGTCCACAAATAGCAGGTAAACTATTTCTTTCCTTAACAACATGGATTGCCTTTTCAAAATCTCCCTCACTTACTAATTTCACAAAGGCTGGTATGTCGATTCCAACGGGACAACCTTCCATGCATTTTGGCTGAGGGCACTGGAGACATCTCTTCGCTTCAGCAACTGCTTGCTCTTCAGTGTAACCAAGAGCTACTCCTTCAAAGTTATGTATCCTTTTCTGCAGCTTCTGCTTGGGCATTGCTATGCTTTCTCTACAGATCTTCGGTTTCTTTGTCATTGTTTATCTCCAGTCTTTTCTTGTGCGCATTTCCAATGTTCCATAGAGAGTTTCTCTTCGGAAATGTAGGCTCTTTGCCGGTTTATTAACTCGTCAAAATCTACTTGGTGACCATCGAACTCTGGGCCATCAACACAAGCGAATTTTGACTTACCTCCAATCGAAACGCGGCATGCTCCGCACATTCCCATACCATCTACCATTATGGGGTTCAAACTGACTACTGTCTTAATTTTATGTTTTCTTGTTACTTGGACAACAGCTCTCATCATCACAGGTGGACCAATAGCATAGACAACATCAACTGAATATCCTTTCTTGATGAGCATTGTCAGAACGTCAGTGACAAAGCCTTTGT
>JAUWDF010000101.1 GCA_030608925.1 Candidatus Bathyarchaeota archaeon
CACCTTTTTTGTGCGAACAAGCTCGGCCATTGAGTTGATGTGTGGTTTCAATATTGTGATGTTGTGTTCATCAAATCCTGCTAAATGGACTTCGCTCAATATTTCTGTGGGTGTGAAGCACAACTCTTTGCGTAGTGCCTGAACTCGTCGAGCTACATCTCGCATTAGCCCTTCGCCAACTAACAGCTGGTCTCTCCGAGTGTCAACAACTACATGTAGGTCGTTTTCGGATGCTAAAACGCTATCTTTGTCTTCTCTTATGCCAATCTCTTCCAGTCTATCGGAATATCCGATGTTCTTAAGATTCGAAAGCTTAAGAAACAAATCTTCAAGCCTCACTATAGCTTTCAGGGTGTTCTTTGGACCCGCTAAAACAGCTTTTTTGAGTGGCCAGCGACGTTTCAGTTTCGCTTTTTGTCTTGCGGAGTAAGTCAAAGAAAGATATTTGAAAAAGATATCAAAGTCTTCTTCTAGTTTTCGATCTACCAATTTCTTGTCGGGAGTTGGCCAGGGCTCAAGGTTCACGGATGTGGAGAGTCTTTCATCTAATGCTCTGTGAACTTGTTGGAACATGGCTTCTGATAAGAAGGGTGTAATTGGGTTGAATAGTAGATTTAACGTTTCAAGGATCTGCCAAAGAACAGCGTATATAGTGAGTCTACGTGTTCTTAAAAGTCGGTCGTCACTCCAGAGCTCGTGTCTCACCATTGGGACATATTCACGGCTGAGGAGATTGACCACGAATTCTTCCACTTCAGAGAGGGCAAAGTTGAATTCGCAAGTCTCAAACTTCTCCGTGACGTTTCCTATAACAGTTTGTAGTTTTGAAAGAATCCATCTGTCTGGCAGCTTCAGAGTTCGTTCAGCTTTTGCCCATTTAATAGTATGTTTCTTAGGGTCGAATTTGTCATATTGAGCGTTTTGTATGAAAAAACGATAGAGGTTGTGCAGAGTGTTGAGAACCTGGTAAGGTCGCTTGGTCATTTCTCTGCTGTCGAAACTCATAGAATCTATTGGTGAACACTTTCGTAGCATGTAGAAGCGTAACAGGTCAGCTGAGTGCTGGTCCAGCAAATTGTTAGCATCTAGAACATTTCCTAGGCTCTTACTCATTTTCCTGCCTTTTTCATCTAAAACATGTCCATAAAACAAGAACGCTTTGTAGGGTGCTTCTTCTCTCTCGGTAAAAATCACATACTCAAGTAGTAGTGTATTTGCCCACCCACGTGTCTGGTCTATTGCTTCAACTAGGAATTCAGTTGGTACATACTGTCGAAACTCTTCGTCAGAGAATCTTGCATAAGGTGCTGCACCACTGTTGTGCCATGTGTCTAACACAAAGGGCTCACGACGCATTTCACCCTTGCACTTTTCACATGACAAGGTCAATCGATCTATCCAGGGTTTGTGTAGCTCGAAGTGTCCCTTTGGAGTTTCTTTTGCTTTATTGAGCAGCTCTTTCTTGCTTGACACTAAGACTTTGTGATTGCATTGTTTACATTTCCAGATTGGAAGTGGTGTTCCCCACACCCTTTCTCTTGAAAAACACCATGGTTTTCCCTCGCCAAGGAATGCAAGAAAACGGTTTTTTGGCGGTGTGTAATAATATTCAACTTTTTCAGCAGCCTTGACAATTCTATCTGTAATTTTGTTGGTCCAAAGGAAATATTCTCTTCTTGCGAACCATACTAATTTGTGATGAGAACGCCAACAGGTTGGATACTCGTGGCGTATCTGTTTTATTGATACAAGCAATCCCCTGTTTTCCAGTTCATTTACAACTACTTTGTCTGCTTCTCGGGCAAATAGCCCAGCGAAGGTCCCTGCTTCTTTGGTGAAGTTGACTTCATCGTCGAATGGAGCGAAAACCGGAATTTTGCGTTTCTGTGCAGCAATGAAATCGTCTTCGCCATTTCCTGGTGCAAGATGGACAACGCCAGTAGCAGTTGTTACATCAACAAAATCCTCTGAAACAGTTGTATGTACGAGAGGATGTTTGTCTAGTTCATCTTGTTTTGGTATGAGCTTTATAAATGGGTACTCATATTTGCAACCCTCAAGGTCTTTGCCCAGGCAGGTTTCTGTGACTCTATAATCTTGGATACCTAATTCTTTCATTATTGGTTCTAAGCGTTTCTTGACCATGATCCAAATTTCTTCCCTAACCTTAACCTTGACGTATTCAGCATCTGGGTGTACAGCTAGCATCAAGTCGGTCACTAAGGTGAAAGGCATTGTAGTCCAGACAAGGAAATATTCTTCTTTGGCATTTGCCACTTTGAACTTAAAGTAGAGTGATGGGTCTTCAACTTCTTCGTAACCCATGCCAACTTCTGCATTACTCAATGAAGTTTGACAGTGCGGGCAATAAGCAACAACGTAATAACCTTCACCAAGCAGACCTTGCTCCCAAGCACGATCCAGAATTTTCCATTCTCTTTCTATATATTCATCTAAGTAAGTCCAGTAAGCCTTAGAGTCATTTATGAATACCCCTGCTTTGATGTCAGCTTTGTGCCAGGCTTTATAGTATTTCATTATGGTTTTTTTACATTCTGTAATGAATTTTTCTTCTCCAACTCGTTGGAGTAAATCCTTTTTGGACTGCACTTTCAGCTGTCGTTCTACTTCTAATTCTACAGGTAGGCCTTGGCAATCCCAGCCTGTCCAGAAAGGAATATAGTATCCCTGCATTGTTTTCCATCGGTATCTTAAATCTTTGATTACTCTACCTCGAACATGGCCGATATGGGGATATCCATTAAGTGTCGGTGGTCCTTCCACATACCCAGATATTCCTATGTTAGTTTTGAACCTCAGCTGTTCCAGTTTTTGTTGTATATGGTTCTCTTTCCAGAAATGGCGAATTTCTCGTTCAAGTTCAAGCGGGTTATAATTCAGAGTAGGCCAACGCTTAGAATTAGCCTTGAATTTGACGGTCACCTTTCATAAACACATCCCGCCTGCCACTGAAAATACCATACATGGATATAACTCTTTTGAACCACTATTTCAGAAAAGCTGTCTTTAATCAAACCTGATTTAACTTCGATTTCCATTGTACTTTAGATTTGTAGGTGTCGACCATCAAAATCCCTTTTAAATTTGCCGAATTCCTTTTCAACTTCGCATAGCTGCTCCGAAGTGAAGATAGGACCATCAACACACACACGATATTTGCCTATTGTACAGCTACCACACACTCCGATGGCACAACGCATCAATCTTTCCAAACTTGCTTGTAGAGGTATTTTGTACTCCTTTGCATAGTTGAAGATCTTGAGAATCATTAACTCCTTCCCACAAGCATAGATCGTGTTGAACTTTTCGGTGGCTAGAATTTCATCAGCAAGTTCAGTCACAACCCCTTTATGGCCATGGCTTCCATCTTCAGTGGAAGAGATCAATCTTCCATGCGATTTTGAAACCAACTTTTTTATCTTGGATAACCAAATCAATTCATTCTTTGTTTTTGCACCACAGAGAAAAGTGATTTCAGCTTCAACTAACCTCTCTGCAAGAAAAGCCAGAGGGGCAATTCCTGTTCCACCGCTTATAAGGAGAACTTTGCCTTTAACTGGTTTGAAACTGTTGCCGAAAGGACCTCTAATGCCAACAGTGTCTCTGACCTGTTTTTTATGTAAGAGCCTCGTGGCTTTACCAACCATCGACACTGTTATTGACGCTAGAGGAGGATAGGTTGATGAGATACTCATGGGAATCTCGTCGAATCTTGGAAGCCAAACCATAACAAACTGACCTGGGACGCTTTTGGTACAGAGCTTATCTTCGAAGAGAAAAGTCTTAATCAGTGGACTCTCTCTAAGAACTTCTTTGATTTCTACATTTCTTAGAAAGTTAGCTTCTATGGGATAAACCGACAAGTTCCCTCACGCTACCAATGTTTTTTTGTTCAAGAAAAGCCTCAATTCCATTAGCAACTTGTTTGAAAACGTCGAGCCCCTCAACTGCTATAGCAGTTCCAATCTGGACTGCAGACGCTCCAGCCTGTATGAATTCCACTGCGTCTCGCCAAGATTCTACTCCTCCACATCCAATTAAAGGAATTTTAACAGCCTCATAAATCTCGAATACACATCTTATTGCTATAGGTTTTATTGCTGACCCGGATAATCCTCCAATCTTGTTTCCAAGAATAGGAATAGCAGTTTCTGTGTCTATCGCCATGGCTCTTACAGTGTTAATAGCAGTAATAGCATCTGCTCCAGCTGTTTCCGCAGCTTGAGCTAATTCAACAATATTGGATACGTTTGGAGTCAGCTTCACAAATACTGGGATTCCAACGCTTCTCTTAGTTTTCTCCACAATCATTTCAACAAGTTTAGGATCCTGTCCTATCTCAGCCCCAAGTCTCTTCGCATGCGGACATGAGA
>JAUWDF010000232.1 GCA_030608925.1 Candidatus Bathyarchaeota archaeon
GTCACAGCTACAATACAAGGCAACCTAAAACCTGATGAAGAAATCTTCTTGATCGCTCACCTTTGTCACCCAAGACCAAGCGCCAATGACAACGCTTCAGGCAGCGGTCTACTACTGGAAATCGCCAGAACAATGCAAACTCTAATAAAATCTGGAAAAATCAAGAATCCAGCCCGCACAATCCGATTCCTTTGGGTGCCAGAGACATTTGGTACAATAACTTATCTTTATCACAACAAAGATTGGTCTTCCAAGCTGGTTGCTGGCATAAACTTAGACATGGTAGGACAAAATCAAGAGCTATGCAAATCTACTTTGAACTTAGACAAGACACCTGATTCTAACCCATCCTACCTTAACGATTATGTCTATAGTCTCATGGAACAATCTGTGAAAATCTTTGACTCTGAATCACCCTTCGGTCAAACGTCCACGTATCGATACGGAGTCAACGCCTTCAGCGGTGGAAGTGATCATTCTGAATTTAACAATGCTACTTTCAAGATTCCTTGCATTATGTTGATTCAATGGCCAGATCTTTATTACCATAGCTCAGCCGATGACCTCGACAAAGTCAGCGAAGACAGCTTGAAACGTGTCGGCTGGATAGCCACAGTTGCCAGCTTAACTCTCGCCAACGCAACTGCTGGAGAAGAGATTCACTTGACAAATCTGACAAGGTTGGGAGGACTGAATAGGTTACGAGAAGTATCCAAAGAAGCATCTACATTATTGTTCCAAAAGGAGAAAACTTTGAACAGTCGTGAACTTCCAGAGGAATTAGCAAAAATTGCATACAACTTCAAAGATAAAATTGAGCATATAGCCTGGCGCGAAAAAGAAGCAATAACCTCGGTGAAAACACTTGGTGACAGCCCAGAATTAGAAGACCTAATTGGGAAGTCAATTAAAGACATCGAGCACTACAGCCAACTTGAAACCAGACGATTTGAAGAAAACCTAAGACGCATAACAGGGAAAGCAAGCAGTCAACTTAGTAGGAGCATGCAAACTCCCGCAACAGAAACAGCTAAGAAAATTATTCCTAAACGGCTATTCAAGGGTACCTTAAGCACGGAAACCTTCAAGCAATCATTGGGCACAAAGAAATACAAATGGCACCAAGAGATCGTTAAGAAAGACAAAGATTTCAGGAAAAAGATTTACGAAATACTCAACTTCATGGATGGAAAACGTTCAATTTACGAGATTACTAAGGCAGTTTCAGCAGAATATAATGAAACCAACGTGGAGCATGTATTGAAGCTGATACGAGACCTCAAAGCCACCAACTTCGTCAGCTACTGAAAAATCATTAGGTGTTAATTCAGTGTTCTTCTGTTTTCGATGATGCCATCCAGCAAAAAAGAGGTAGGCTCATCGCCACTATCCGGAACCATGCTACTAGTGCCAATTACTACAAAAGTATCTTTTCAGCACAATAGCGAATAATATTCAACTATGGATTTATTTTACCCTGCAAGAAGAGCCTTACTTAAGCAGTTATTTCATAAAATTATGCTACTTGTATCTTTTCCTACGCCGTTCCCGCTTCTTTTTCTCGCGCCTCTTTCTTTTCTTCTTCCATTTCGCCCGCATTTGATTAGCCTCTTTGAATCATCTGCTCCTTCACATTCATGTTACTAGTTCTGCTTCTGGGTCTCTCGAAGCATAATAAAGTTCGACGCCAGTTGAAGCCAATACTTTCTTACTTGTTAAAAACCTTGTGGTTTCCTTTCTCCTTTTAGAAAAACATTTTCGGCTTCTCTAAAGCATAAAAAAAGTTGAAAGCGTTGGTATAGAAATGAACAAGCGCACATATATGCTGCCTACTAGAATGAGTGAAGAAACGAGGATTAAAAGATAATCGCCTCTTCTCATTTTAAGAACGTAAAGATTTGTGCGTTTATTTATAGCGCCCCAAGCTCTCGATTCCATGGCTTCAGCGAGTTCAAGACTTCTGCGAATAGCGTTGATAACTAGTGGAATCAGAATTGGTATATAATTTCTGATTCTCTTCAAGAAGTTGCCTTTTTCAAGTTCTAGTCCTCGTGCCTTCTGCGCATCCATAATTGTCTGAGCTTCCTCTGCTAGGACTGGAACGAACCTCACAGCAGTAGTGAAAGCGAAGCAAAACTCGTATGGAATACGACTTTGTTCCAGAGCCAAGCCCAGGTGATCTGGAGAAGTTGTTAGAAAGAATATTGAGAAGGACTCAATAAGTACAATGAAACGCAGAGTCATTGCTGATGCGTATTCAAAATCGGGAAGCTGGAAAACATAACCAGCGTAAATAAATCTGAAAAGGAAGTTAGTTCCGAAAATTATAGTTGCTAGAAAAGCAGCTCCTCTCAGAGATCTCATCCATTCTTTTTGAACACGAGCGAGAAGCACAAACGGTATCTGAATCAGGAATAGAATAATATGAGGAACCAGCTCCCAGAACATTATTGCAGCCACAAAAATCGTGCAAACATATAGAAACTTTATTCTTGGATCTAATATGTGGATTGGCGAAGAAACTCTTCTGAACTTTAATCCGTCGAAAACGCTCATTTTCGGAGCATCCGCCTCAATAAGACCTTTTTTGCTTCATAGAGTCCAATAATATCATTTGGGACGCCGAAATCGCTGATACCCATGAAAATCTGAGTGAT
>JAUWDF010000031.1 GCA_030608925.1 Candidatus Bathyarchaeota archaeon
GTCTATCAGCTTTATACTGCTGGAATTGATCAAAGGATTCATTCTATCACTAGATTCCTTAATTTCTCACAAGCAATAGAGGCGTATCATAGTCGAAAATATGCTGATAGACTTTTTCCTGATGAAGTTTTAAAAGAAGTCAATAAATCTACATGTTTTTGTACAAAAATAGCCGAAAATCTAAAGGATACTCGATCCCAAGCTTCTTTCAAAACAAAATTCAGTTTTCTAAACCGAAAATCTCTACGTATGAGAATGAGGGAGCTTTTCAAAGATTTTGGTGAGACTTTTAATATTTTTATTAAAAACGAGAGTAAATTCATTTCAAAATTTGTTGATACCAGAAATTATTATACACACTATGATCCACAAACTAATGTACCAATTGAGCGAGAAAAACTTCCATTTCTAATAGATGCCTTGCGTTTAATCTTAATCGTAGTCATAGCTACTGAAATAGGGTTTAACCAAAATCAAACACAACAAATAGTTGGACTATATTGCCGAACAAGAATTCAAAAAACTTTTACATTATTTTGACGTGGTAAGGATTCAAGTTTCACGCCAACGCATCCAAGACTTGGATTCTTTAAATACAAATTTAGGGTCATCCTTGACTTCAGTCATCTCATCTTTACTCAATTTCTTAAAACCAACCCACCGAACCACCTCACTCTCCATAAATCCTAAAAATTTCCATTTAGTAACAGCGAGAAGAACACCCGAATCATCAAGCCGTCTATACCCCAACACCAACATGTTTGAATTACTATGTAGAGTTATTACATCATGTCGCTTCAGGTGAACTCACGCATGGAGGTTTCAGCGGTTTGAGTTCATGTTTCTGAGATCATAATACAGTTGAGAGCAGCATGATGAAGAAAAAGAAACAATGTAGCCAAGGTTCTTGGCTAACTCCACTGCTTCTTCAGCAGGAAAAGCAATTGCATTTACACCTGCCCTGACAGCCAAAACATCAGTCTGGACTCGGTGCAAACCTCTAGGCCTCATACACCCAAGAGCTAATGGTATTGATGGCATCATGAGTCGGGTAACTGCAACTACCTTGCCTACAACGAAAGGGGAGGGTGGAGCTGTTTTTTCCAAGACAGTGTTGCGGATTGGCATGAATGCAATAATTATCACGGCAGAAGGACAGTGTTTCGCTACCATCCTCAAGGCATCTAGTTCACCCTTTAGTTTCCCATAATGAATACCTACCAATACATGAGGAATAGTCGGTATCTTAGCTTTTCTAAGTGCTTGAAGTGAATTGTCGTAGTCTGAAACAGTAACGTCTAAATTGTATATTTCTTCGATTGTTTCATTTGACCCGATTATGTCAATCAAGGCTGCATCTACTCCTGCTCCTTTCAGTTGCTGTGCCATGTCTTCATGAACAATACCAGTATGAACGAGAAGGGTTAACCCAAGTTTCGCCTTTATTTCAGCCATCGCATTGACAAACTTTTCAAGAGGCACCGAACCATCGGGTAAACAGCCCCCACTGATTAGACACCCAACAGCCCCCTTGGACTTCAGATCCTTACAGAGTTCCAGAAGCTCTTCTGGGGAAGTGACGGGATACATCGTATTTAAAACAATACCATTGCAGTGTTTACACTTCAGCGAACATGAAGAACCTGTTATTGATATTGATGGAAAAGTAGTTGGTGACGAACAGAAGTACTGGGTTTTATAATTGAGAAAGCTAGGAGCATAAAACCGGATTTTTCTCTCAAAATGCTGCACCCTCATGTTCGATGCGTCTTCTAGAATCCTGTCAAGCTGGCTCTCGTCAGCATCAATCAACTCTTTAAAATTAAACAGTTTCATTCCCCACCGTGGAATATTCCTCTGACTCCACGTTAACCAAAATCCCACCTTTAAATAGTTTTTACAGGCTTCATGCCTGTACGAACGGCTTAGTGGCATCGTCAGATCATACGCTACGACGTTCGAAACGGAGAAACTTCAGATACAGCCAACTTCACAAGGACCAAAGCATATCTGCTTACTTTCTTTCAGAAGTCCCGAAGAGTTTATTTCGGAAACAATCACAGAAAAGGTATGCTAGATCGCAGAGCTTTAATGACCTTGTTCTATCCAAGTTTTATTACTAATATAGTTAGTCTTCCAGTATCAGCGTCCAACATGGGCAAGAATAGAGTCAAATTATCGATTAAGAGAGTGCGAGTCTCATCAGGATCAGCTATAGTACTTGGCTTAAGAAAGGGATTCTTAGCTGCCAAACCAACTACTGCCTATTTACTTACTTATCATAAAGGTAGGTGTACTGCAAATTGCGGGTTTTGCACGCAAGCAAAAGACAGCAGGACTAGAGTAGACATGCTCTCAAGAGTGGCGTGGCCAGTTTTTGAAGTGAGGAAAGTAGCAGCCAGCATTGCGACTTCGTCTCTCAAAGGAGAGATAAGGCGAATCTGTATTCAAGCCTTGAATTATCCCAGAGTCTTAAAAGACATCCTTGCCCTGATTGCAGACATAAGGTTGTACGGGACCAAAGTGCCCATATCAGTTTCATGTCAGCCCTTAAGCAAAGAAGAAATGATCAAACTTCGCGAAGCGAGTGTTGAAAAAATGGGAGTTGCATTAGATGCTGCAACCAGGGAGGTTTTTGAAAAAGTAAAGGGCAGTCGTGCAGATGGGCCATATGAGTGGCACAGTCAGCGTCAAGCATTACTAGAAGCGGTAGATGTGTTTGGAATAGGTAATGCCAGTACGCATCTGATTGTAGGTTTAGGCGAAAGAGAAGAAGAAATCGTAGAGATCATTCAGTGGTGTACAGATACAGGCGTTTACCCAGCTATTTTCGCCTTCACACCTATACCTGGAACAAGGTTGGAACATGGTCATCCACCAACAATCAGCCAATATAGAAGAATTCAACTCGCCCATTATTTGGTAGTTCAGGGAAAAACACGAAATGAAAAGATGGTTTTTGACGAAGACGGAAGCATAGTCGACTTTGGGGTTTCTCAGGAAGAGTACGAGAAATCCATTCGCTCTGGAAAACCGTTTCTAACCTCTGGATGCCCATCATGCAATCGTCCATACTACAATGAAAAACCCAGTGGTCCACTCTATAATTTTCCAGTTCAACCAACGATTGTTGAAGTTAGAAACATACGTAAACAACTAGAAGTCAGTAAGTGAGAAGTTCAACTAGTGTTAAGGCAAAAAGTAAGGTAGTAACGAGATTGATAGTAGGTTGTCAAGTTTTTAAACTAGGTTTTCTTCTTTTTCCTATGAAGTATAATAGTGTGACCTCTAATCTCCACAAGGTCAGATTTGGTTTTCTCCATAATTTCCTGAGAAATTTTGGTCCGCATCTCTTTCATATTTCTATCTCCTAAAGCAGCTCTTAGAATCCTAACTTTCATTATTTCCGTCCTCTCTAACTGACTGTCAATCTCCTCTATTATCCCCTGTGTAACTCCCTGTTTTCCTATTCGAACTAGTGGTTTCAGCGAGTTTAGTATATTCCCTTTTTTATGGTTTCTTCTTGATCTCATTCTTGCTTACTCTCCCAACTTTTACTGGATATCGGATGTATGTGCCACAGTAACCACAGGTGACCACTATGTGTGTTTCTCTGCGTTGCTGGATTCGAACACGACAGTTCACGCCAGGTAAGATAAATCTTTTACATTCTCTGCATATCTGCCTTCTATACTCCAAGGGCATACTCGTCCTCGTTGCCATAGAAAGTTTTCGGGCGATGTCAACATATCGTTGAGCTAGCTTTTCATCCTCCACAATAGTGTCCCTTGCAAGTTGGAAAAGCTTGTGAATTCGTTGTAGAGCAATCCTTTTACTTGCTGAACCCAACTCGCCTCCCTCGAACACAACCAGCTATGGCTCATACAAACTCATATGCTGAAATAGCTTTTGCCTTGATTGGCGCGGCTCATCAATCTGACAACCTCGAAGTTAGGAGTATAAGCTTATGTTTTCTGATGGCGATTTCTTTTTATACCAGAACCAATGCTTTGAGAATGCGATTAACTTTGGGCTTAAGATCTTTCCTTCAATCTGCCAGTCGATTACTAAAACTGGCTACAAAACCTGGTCGATCAGAGCTTTGGCAATCCGTAAAAATATGTCTACTCGGCATTGGGTTGATTGGCGCTATTGGTTTTGTCATCAAGATAATTTCCTTCGTTCTCCAAAGTCTTTAGGAGCAATGAAGTTACAATGTCGGAATCTAAATTCCCATCAACTTCTATTTTCGCAGTACGCACTACTGCAGGGCAGGAAAAAAACGTATCAAACCTGATTACCATAAGGATTAAAAGCGCTAAATTACCCATAAAGGCAATTCTAGTGCCGGACTTGTTGAAGGGTTACATTTTCATAGAATCAGATGGTCCTCATCTTGTGGAAGAGGCGATTGCTGGAATTAAGCATGTCAGATCACGAGTTCCAGGAATCGTCAGTTTTTCTGAAGTAGAAAGATACATTGTGGTTAAGCCAGTCATTGAAGAATTGGATAAAAATGACGTTGTGGAGATTATAAGTGGTCCGTTTAAGGGGATGAGGGCAAAAATAACTCGAATCGACAAAACCAAGAGCGAAGTAGTCCTCGAGCTATTGGAAGCCTCCTTCACTCTCCCCATAACAGTTCATGCAGACTACGTTAAAGTTGTACAAAAGGCCAAGGAGGAGTAGAAATGGTTCAAAAGAAATCTATTGACGCCTTAGTAAGTGGTGGCCAAGCAACTGCTGGACCCCCATTAGGCCCCGCGTTGGGTCCCTTGGGAGTTAATGTTCTAGCTATAGTGAACAAGATCAACGAGCTGACGAATAGCTTCGCTGGAATGAAGGTGCCTGTAAAGATTACTGTTGATCCTGATACAAAGGAATTTGAAGTCACAGTGGGAACACCTACAACTTCTGCGCTTATAGTTAGTGCATTGAAAATCAAGAAGGGCTCTGGGAGTCCAAAGGAAGAAAAGGTTGGAGATCTCACAATTGCCCAAGTTCTTGATCTCGCTAAAAAGAAACAACAAGAAGTTCTTGCGAGGTCTCTCAAGTTGGCTGCCAAGGAGGTTTTAGGGAGCTGTCTAAGTATGGGTGTCACTGTTGACAGCAGAGATCCTCGAGAAATTCAGCGAGAAATTACCGAAGGTAAACATGATTCTCTCTTTGAGAAGGAAAAGTAATAATCTTTTTATAACGGGTTCCCATACGAGATTCCGCACGAGGCCTACATAATGTCGCTGGATACAAAGACCGTTCTGGAAGCGCTCAAACAACTTAGAGAGCAGTCTAAGGATCGAAAATTCAGTCAGTCAATGGAATTAATCATCAACCTTCGCGACATTGATGTGAAAAAACCTGAAGGGAAAATTCAGGAAAGCATCGAACTCCCCTATGCTCCCACTAAGAAGACAAAGGTGTGTGTAATTGCTACAGGTGAACTGGCTCTGAAAGCCAAGAAAAATGGGGCAGATCTTGTTATTGGCAATGAAGACTTAGAATCATTAGCTACCGACAAGAAAAGACAAAAGCAGTTGGCAAACAATTACAGC
Source organism: Candidatus Bathyarchaeota archaeon (assembly GCA_030608925.1). Taxonomy (GTDB): domain Archaea; phylum Thermoproteota; class Bathyarchaeia; order Bathyarchaeales; family SOJC01; genus JAUWDF01. The sequence continues at coordinate 5,553 of JAUWDF010000031.1, forward strand.
ACTTTCTTCGCGGACGTGAGATTAATGCCTTTAGTTGGAAAGACTCTGGGTTCGACACTTGGTCCCAGAGGGAAAATGCCAAAACCTCTTCCACCAACAGCAAATATCAAAGCACAGATGGTAAGATGGGGGAAAACCGTAGATTTACGGATACGGGGTCAACCAGTTCTTCAATGCGCTATTGGGACAGAAGACATGCAGGATCAAGAAATTGCCGAAAACACTATTGCAATTGTGAAGAGACTTGAAGGAAGACTCAAAAGAGGTCTAAAGAACATATCGACAATCTATCTGAAAACTACGATGAGCTCACCAGTTAAGATTAAATTATAGAAGGCATTGTGATGACAGCTGAGCGCCAAATATTGCAGGAAAAGGCCGTAAAGATTGAGGAGATAAGTAATACTCTTCAAAAATACGAAGTTATCGCTTTAGCTAGTTTACTAAAAGTGCGCGCTGCACAACTGCAGCAGCTTAGAAAGAAACTGCAAAAAGATGCTTATCTACGAGTTATAAAGAATACCATGATCAAACGGGCAATTGCCAAAGTGAAAAACAAGCCTAATCTAAATATGATTAGTGAGCAACTAAGCGGCTCTACGATTTACTTATTCACGAATCTCAATCCGTTCAAACTTGTTATACTTCTAGAGAAGAGTAAAGTAATAACCACTGCGAAAGCTGGTGATGTTGCTGCTTTTGATGTAATAGTTCCTGCGGGTAACACTGGACAACCTCCAGGACCGATAATCAGCCAGCTGGGCGCAGTAGGTCTTAAAACCAGAATTGAGTCAGGTAGTGTATACATAAGCAAGGATACCTTAGTAGTCAAGGAAGGGGAAATAATCTCAGAACGTTTAGCAGCTGTCCTGTCAAAACTAGGGATCAAACCTGTTGAAGCCGGACTATCCCTTAAAGCCGTTTATGACAATGGAACAATGATAACTGAGGAACAACTGCATATTGATCTAAACGAAGTGAGAAATACTATTCAGGAAGCACATGAAAAGGCCATCTACTTGGCCGTGAACAGTGCTTATCCAAGTTCAGAAACCATCAAGCTTCTACTACTAAAAGCACATCAAGATGCTTACAGACTCAGCCTAAACGAAGAAATTCCAACAGGCGAGACCATAATGGATATCCTGAGGAAAGCTCACATGCAAACTCTGAGCTTAAAGAACCGGTTAGAGAAGATTGAGAAAACAATTCAGAAAGATTGAAAAGGAAGGTTAAAGAAGAAAGAAGAGGTGGAAAAAATGGAATACGTCTATGCCGCACTACTTCTACACAAAGCGGGAAAATCAATCGATGAACAGAGCATCACGAAAATACTGGATTCCACAGGAATCAAAGCTGACTCCGCTAGAGTTAAAGCACTCGTTGCTTCCTTGGAGGAAGTTGACATAGAAGAAGCATTAAAAACTGCGCCCACAATGATGGCTGCTGCACCTGCAGGTGCTGCTCCAACGACCCCAGAAGCTAAGCCAGAAGCTAAAGATGAAAAGAAAACGGAAGAGTAAAAAAAAGAGAAAGAAGAAGCGGCTCTTGAAGGACTTGGAGCATTGTTTGGATAATAAGCAAAACCAGCGCTCCATCAAGGTTCCACAAAACTGAACCTCTTCAGATCTATTCATCCACGAATAGTTC
>JAUWDF010000001.1 GCA_030608925.1 Candidatus Bathyarchaeota archaeon
TTGGCAGACTCTAGTGCTATGTTTAGAAAGGTACATCCCGCGTCCTTCATTGTTTCTATTAGAGTGTGGTTTACGCTACTTGCTCTTATTGACCCACAAAACTCTAAGCCCTCTCTCTTATTTAGGTCGCAGAATTCTAGCAACCAGTCCTCGTCAGCGGCTAAGTCGTCATCATTGAAGTAGATAAGCTCAAGCCCATATTCATCCCTGACTTTTTTTATTTCATCCATCATGGTTACGGGAGCTACCCTTTGAAAGAACATAGGCTTCTCTGCCCTGTAAACTTTCTTGAATAGATGGTTGAAGCAGTAAGTACAACTAAACAAGCAGTAACGGCCTGCTATAAAACGCTTCATCCTAGCCTTCCCGAACTCATCATACTTGTAAAGTATTGAACGGTCTGGATGGGGCAACTCATTCACATTAGGGAGATGTCCCATAACAAATTTGTCTTTTGCTTCCCCCTCGACAATATCCAGAATGACTCCCTCTCCAGGTCCCTGCACCACAAGGTCTACGTTGTCATCCTCTAGCCCCTGCTCAGGAAAGAAAGTGAAGTGTGGTCCTCCCATGACAGAAGTAAATTCAAAATTCTCCTTCATGGATTTATTGAAATCTAGAAACCACTCATGGTCGCCAGACATCACAGAGTACATAACGAAATCTGGTTTCTCTGTGTTCATGTAGCTAGGAATATTATCCACATCATCCTGTAGAAGCTCCACGCTATGTCCAGCGTCCTTCAAGATTCTTGACAGATATAGTATTCCTAATTTATCTGTTCTGAGTTTCCTCTCCGCAAATAAAATTTTCATTTGTTATCCTTTCCAGCAGAACATCAGAATAGACACCACTACTCTCAAATAACACTGTATGATATTCCGACAAATTTTTAGTAATAAATTCCTTTACATATTTTTTTAGGTGGTTGTGAAAACTAATTACAAGGTAATTAGCTTGCTTTAGTAAGTCAGAGTTTTCTATAATGTTATACTCAGAACCCTCAACATCCACCTTTATTAAATCTACAGGTATTTTTACTACGCTCTCTAATGTAGTAAGATTGAACTTCTTTCCCTTGTATCTAATAGTTCCATGTGTCCAATCGTGCTCTTTAGTGGCATCCTCTACCATATATCCTAAAGGGCTTTTGTCTCCTGTCCCAACTACATTTGATTCTGTTATTCCATAGTATATTCCAACGTTGTGATTTTCTACTATGTGCTTATAGGCACTCGTATTCTTGACAAGTAGCCCATAGTTTTCCTCGTCTGGTTCAAAACAATAAATCTTTTCAACGCTAGGTAGCTCTAAAAACATAAGAGTAGCCAGCCCAGACGATGCTCCTATGTCTACCACAGTTTTTATATCGGCTGTATTTAGGAAATCTAGTGTACCAATCCAAAATGGAAACTCCTTAAATTGCCGATATACTATCTTATCTATTCCTCTAGCTGTGTCTAAGGGCTTCATACTCTTTCCTGTAAAGATTGAATGCCCGTAAAGTTTTTTCAGGTAGATACTTCTGGTAATTATCCATATCAGCAAGAAACTTTGCTGTAGTCAGGTAGCCGAAAACTTCGTCTGCTAAATTCTTGTCAATGCTTTGGTCGTTCCTGTCCTGATAGGTAGTCGGCCTTGTGAATACCGGTCGAATACCAAGAATGTGTTGTGCAATATAACCTCCCCAAATGTCATCTACTCTACCAACATGAGGGAGTACCATGTAATGAGGTAGCACCCATCGAGCAAAGAATGTGTTTTGGCTGTTGAAGGGTATAAACTTTTCAGACGTAAACCTGTTTGGACTTTCTAATTTCAGTCCGGTAGGATTGTAAATCCGTCTGCAAACAGCATCTATGTCGGGGTCGCCGTCCCACAGGTCTGCTTGTATTGCTACCTTGACTTCCTTTATTCCGAGAAGTCTTGGATTTCTCGAAGTTGGAATCTCGTTGAGCGGAAATCCCCTGTGCCAAAGATGTGAATGGTTTGTAGCGCTCAGGGGGTCAAAGGCATGACCATCAGCAACGAAGTCGTATACCTTTGATACCTCACCTACCAACAGTTTCTTTCCCCAACTATCATACGGAATATTATCATCATCAACCGAGGCTACAATATCTGCTCCGCGTTTATAGGCTTCGATGAAGCCGATGTTCCTACGCATGATGCAGTCCCAACCAATTGCCTCACTCAATTCTGGATAGTGTTCTTTCTGATATTCAACATCTAAATAAACTAAGTCTGGATAGTGACCAGCAAGCTCTCTATAAGAATCGTGTGGTGTTTTTCTATCGCCAATAATAATCATTGTCCAGTCATTCATAGCGGCAAATCTTTCTGTTGCCTCTGTGGGTTCATATATAGTTGTCGTAACAATATATTTGTTTACCATGTCCTTACCTCCAATTCTATGTCTGAAAATCCCCATGTTTCTAAGTTAGTTGTACCATCCATACTTAGTGATAGACCCATATCATTTACTCCTCCTGTTCCTCCCCAACCACCCTCATGACCTATATGCCATACTGGTAGTGACCTATCTACGCCGATTTTTATTCCCGCTTTAGCCGCCTTCTGTTGAATGTTTGTATCTGTGTAGCCTCTTTTATATAGGCGTTCTTCAAAGCCTCGTATCGTATACCACACATCTCTGTGAGCTATCTGGAAATCTCCAGGTGAACTTACTAGAGAGTATCTATCATCACCGCGAATAGCTATGGGCGGTTGCTGAGTGTAGTGTGGCTCTAGCGACTCCAGTTTTTCTCTGACGCTCAATATGTCAGATGGTGTACCCAACTCGCGTAGAATATATAAAGAAATGCTTCTTTTAGCCGTGGTTATAAATCCACTGTCGGGCTGTATTTGTCTATCTAATGCAACTCTAGAGGGGCAAATAACATCTATGTTAGTTGATACTAGAAACTCACTTGTAAGCCTTCTTAGCCCAACATTTCTAGCCATGACCTCACATACCGACTGTGCCGCAGGGTCATGCCCTGTCCATTCGCTTGCTTGTTCACTTGTAACTCGTATCCACTTTATTTTAGGAGACTTCTTTACAAAATCTTTAGCTTCCTCAATAAGTGATACCTTATCATCTGGAGTATTCCAGTCTACATATATAATCTCATCAAATGTTTCTACTAAAGAATTTAAACAATAACCTGCCCGTTCTGTTAAGTTACCGCCGTAGTCATCATTTCTGGCAATAACTACTGCCCCAAAATTACTCATAGCTTTTCTCCGTTGGTGATGCATCTCCTTGTCCAAGTGCTTCGTCAATAGCACGAATAAGTTGGTTCCTTCTACCGTTAAATTCTTGGGCTTTTTTAGCACCTACTAATGCTACATCACCTTTTCCATGCATTACATCCTCTTGTGCAAACCAGCATTTTATGTCAGTAGTAATAAGCTCGTCTATTAAAACACCAATGCTTTTCAATCTTATATCCATGTCTTTCCATCCTTTGTTATAAGTGCGGGTCTTGGACATGGGACTATAAATCCACCACCAGCATCCAAGTACTCCTTGTTGTTCTTTACAAACCCATCTATGAAGTGCCACGGTAAAACTAAGAAGTAATCTGGTTGAGCTACCAGTGCCGCTTCTTCTGCAACAATCGGTATGTTTGTTCCAACTGTTTTCAGGCCATACTTGGCTTCGTTTATCTCTGCTATGGCTACAATTTCATTCGATGATAAACCAAAATATTGTAGGAGTGTGTTACCTTTTGTAGATGCTCCCATACCATAAATACACTTACCTTTCCCAAGCTCCTCGCGTATAAATTTCATCGTGGTTTTTTTAATGTTTTCTACGCGTTCAGTAAATGCTTCCCAAGGATTTTCAAATGAAGCCATATACTTATATTCTCGTCTAAGGGCATCGAGAACTCTGACTGATGTAAGTCTGACTCCAGCATGTCCTACATATATTCTAATGCTTCCTCCGTTTACACTGTTGTATGATACATCAAAAATGTGTAAGTCATTTAGCTTCATTAACTCTCCTAGAACTTCGAGAGAATAATATTCTAAGTGTTCATGCACAATAGTATCAAAGGCATTTATTTTTAGCATGGATAGTAAGTCAGTTAATTGTATTACCCAAATTCCATTGTCTGCTAGAATACTTTTGACATCCTGAATAAATTTATTCGGGTCCTCCAAGTCATAGAACATGGCTATGCTTGTTACAATCTTTGCCCCTTCTTCTAAAGGGTAATTGTCTGCTGTGAAGTAATCGTTTATAAAATGTGTGCACCGTGAGCTTGCTACATCTTTAAGATTATTTGCAGGGTCAAACCCTACGGTAGTAGTATACTTAGGAAACATTGATAACATGGTTCCGTCGTTTGCACCGATGTCTACAACTATGTCTCCAGCAAATAGTTTTATTTTATATTGTACCTGTTTAACAATATCCCTTAAAGATTCCACCATAGAAGCATTTAAATCTGACCTGTACCAGTAGTTTCTATAGAGAATATCCCTGTCTATCGTGTGCTTTAGCTGTACCAAATTAGATACACTTCCTTTGCACAGCACTAGGGGAACTTCCACCTTAGAGTTGTTGTTGTCTACAAAATTTGATGGGTATATACTGCCGAAATCTAATACCGTTTCCAGCTTACTTCCATCCATCCTACAGGTATCTCTTTCAAGATAATTCATTTTCTACCCACCTATATAGTCTATCCATCCCGTAATCGAATTTTATTCTAGGTTCCCAATCTAATTTGTTTGGTGTGGGATAATATCCTACAACATCTGCCGCATCCCTTGTCCAAATAACTCCCATTTTCTTTCCACTGATTCCTATTATTGTATCTATTAACTGCTCAAAAGTAATCGAAGCATTTCCAGCAAGGTCACACCTAACTACGTCTGATTTCATATGTGCTACAAGACCTCTTATAGCATCATCTATATGAAGAAAGTACCTGGTTTGAAATGGGTGTCCGTCTATTATTATGTTCTCTCCGAGTTTCTTTTCTATAACCCGCCTACAAAAAGCCGTAGTAACTTTCTCTCCAGAAGAATTTAACCTTTCTCCAGGACCATAGACACTGAATAGTGTAGGAATTCTTACGTCCATTCCGGACTCTAAATAAAGAGCCTCGTTGTAAAGTTTCTCCAGACCGTACCTGTTTTCTACATCAACTGTATAAAAAGAACTCGGAAATAAAATTTTACCTTTAAAACTATCTTCTTTCAAGGCCTTTATTACATTTAAGTTTATAAGCGTAGAGTCTCCGTAAGAATACTCCTCAGACAGTAAATAATCTATGCTTCCAGAATCAGCGGCTAATTGGTAAATCTCGTCAAATGGGTCTATAGATGTCAAAAACATTTGAAAAGCTAAAATATCCATCAGGTCAATATCATGCTTATCAATCTTATATATCAAATTAGATGGATTTCTACTAAGCATGTTTACTAAATGTTTTCCTAAATACCCGTCCGCTCCAAGTACTAAAATCCTTTTTATCATGGTAAGGCTACGTCCTCCACGTTTACATTCCCCGTATCATACAATTCTTTAAGGTCTACCTCAAAGGATTTTTTACACCTTTTACAATACCAGAAAATCGAGTTGTCTGCTTCTGGATACAATAGCCAAATGCTTCCTAAAAACATTCTACAGTCAGGGCAAAAGATAGATAGCGTCTTTTCTGTATAAAATTCTACGGCTCTCTCCCTCATCTTATCGAGCCAAGCTAGGAATGATTCCTCCTTACCTTCTTTCCGCAGTTTTCTTGTGAGCTTGAGGTCATTCTGCATATCGGAGATGTCTTTTCTTAGCTTAGACATTACTCCAGCAAGCCTATCAAACATGAGCACGTTACCTTCTCGAATATCCAGCCTCATATTCGCAAAGGTTTCCTCAAGTTCCTCAAGAGAAATGATAGATATAATTAAATTGCGGAGAACCAACCTGTCATTTATCTTCATGTCTGTCAGGTCGTAATCTTCTCCGAAATCTTTCATCTTTGATTCTATTTTTTCTTCGATGTCATTAGTTTCTTCTTCCTTACTACCATATAACTCATCGAAAACTTCATCGAATTCGTCATCCGTCATATCTCTATACTGTTTTAGGTTACGAATTTTCTTCCTACTAGGTGAAACTAACCTTTCTTTTACCATGCACACTTACTCCATCCACAGTTTATACAAGTTATACAACGTCCCTCTACAATAAAATTATCCCCGCTACCTTTACAGCTTGGACAAATCGTATTGTCGTTTCTTTTATTATACAATATCGTCGGTGATTCTTGGTCTTTTTTCATCGTTTTTGATAATTTCTTCGATTTTCGCTTGGTCATAACATCCTCTGTGTATATATAAATTGATTGGTCTATGCCACCCATCTAATGCCACCAGATATCTACTATCTGTTTTCTTTAGTTCTTTTTCACAAATAAAGCAGGTATATTTACTTCTCCAATCAAACGCCTTTGTTTTTCTGCTCACGTTGATGTCTCCTTAATACTTCTTGCAGTAAAGGAACAAATTTAACATCCCTAAGTAGCCTAGTATCTCCAGAGAAAACAAAATTCAAAAGAGCGTTAGCATCTTTAACTGAAAGGGGCAGATAAACTAAGTCGTGGTCGTTACGACATTCATCTGCTTTCTCAGGGTGAGTATAAACTTTTCTACAATACGAACAGGCATAATCACCTGTCTTGGTTTTAACTGCCACTTGACAACCTCCTAGAAGTATGCTATAATGTAGACATTACTAGAAATCTCCGTAGGTCTGATACACTGACCACATTATAGCCTATTTTAGAGTTCTTGTCAATAGGACTAGGGTACTATTGACAACGTATCCAATTTGCTGTATCATACTGACAGGAAACGTTCTTCCTTTAACAGTACATATATTAGTGTTCTTTAAATGGTTTACTATGTTAACTGGGAGTACATATATAATATAAATATGTTACACAGTTAAAGAGGAAATGGTCTTAAAGGGAAAAATGGCAAAGCCACCTGTAAAATTTATTGGTAGTGATAATTCCTATGCGGAGAGTATCTCTGACCTACTTGAACTAGGAAAAGAACAGCCTGTATATCTGGACTTAGAGGCTTCAAGTCTCGACCCATTTACAGGCACTTTAATTTTACTACAAATTGGTACAGAGTCGTGGGTTAACATTTATGATGTTAGACATTTATCTGAGGATAAGGTCAAACATTTACTTGCCTTAGTAGAACAACATGAAGTTGTGGGACACAATATAAAGTTTGATATGTTGTATATCTATGAAAAGTACGGAGTACTTCTTCCTAGAGTATACGACACCATGCTTGTAGAAGCTATACTGGTCGCCGGAATCGGCGACCCATACGCTTCTTTAGAAAGTCTCATAAAAAAGTATTGTAACGCAGAAGTTGATAAGGGTCTTAGAGATGCATTCATAGATAACCCGACGGTGCAAATTACACCAGAGTTAATTGAATATGCCGCCGATGACGTTATGTATCTTCCATTTATTCGTAAAGACCAGAAGGAAGCAATCGTTGAAAAGAAGTCTGCAAATGTATTCAAATTAGAGATGAGACTTCTGCCAACCGTAGTCAGAATGGAACATCGGGGAGTTTTGTTAGACAAGGATTTGTGGAAAAAATTATCGAAGATAGCCACAGAGAAAGCCAGCGAGTTGTCTGAAACCATTATAGGAGAAATTCTAAAGACTGTTGAGAAGGAAATTCACGACCAGCAGTTTGAAAATGGTAAAGACATGCTGGATTTTTTCAAGGTGACATTAAGAGGAGAGCACAAAAGAGTAGCATATTCCAGAGAATACCTTGGGTCTGTAACTGATGAAGCCGAGATGGTGAAAGTTTTCTTTGATGATTTCAACCCATCCAGTAGCCATCAGATGCGAAGAATTATGAATTTGATGGGAATTCCGTGTGATACCACAAATTCTAAATATCTAAAGAGAGATTTTGGCGATAACGAATTCGTAGCCCTGCTCATTTCTTATAGAGAGTGGTTGAAACTGGCAACATCGTTTGGAGAAAACTTTTTTGCACATATCAATCCAAAGACAGGAAGAATTCACTCTAGCTTTGACCAGTTAGCCACTAGAACAGGAAGGTTTGCATCGTCAAAACCTAACCTGCAAAATATTAAAAGGGAGTCAGACTATAGACATAGTTTTATAGCCCCCGATGACCATGTAATAGGAACGTATGATTATTCTCAGATAGAATTGCGGTTAGCGGCACAGTGTAGTCAAGATGGTAGGATGTTGTCTATCTTTAATGAAGGTAGAAACATGCACACTGAAACCGCTGTAGCAGTTTTTGATATGTCCGAGACTGAGGAAGATAAGGAAGTTTATACAAACGCAAAGAGTTTAAACTTCGCTATCTTATATGGAACATCAGCTAGAGGAATTGCCTATAACTTTTCTCTCCCACATTCCAGAGGGTTTGAAATTTTAGAGGCACATCAAGAGCTTTTCCCTGACTTGCATAGATTTATTGATGACTCTAGAGAGATTATTCTTGAGAGGGCTTATTCAGCAACACCGTTTGGTAGACGAAGATACTTTACTGTTCCTTATAGATTTAAAACGAAGAATGATTTGAAGGCTAAGTTTAAGATTTATAAGGAAGGCTTCAACCACATAATTCAGGGAGGTAGTGCGGATATGTTGAAGATTGCTATGGTAAAAATACATGAGCAGAATCCCTTTGGGGAAAAGCTGTGTCCTATCATACAGGTACATGATGAAATCGTATTCGAGATTCATGAGAGTATACAGGAGGAGGCGGATAAATTTATACGAGAGCAGATGATTGAAGCTGGAGAGATATTTATAACAGATGTTCCTGTCGAGGTAGACGGACATCTAAAACCATATTGGGAGAAATAATAGATGGCAAAAAGAAAAATGACTTTTATAGAAGAAATCAAAGAGGAATTTGGAGATGATGTCTTGGCTAAATCCAAAGTAGACTATGTTATTCCAACAAGCTCAACGGCACTTAATATCTCTACTGGAATTGGAGGCATCCCTAAAGGTAGGTTTACTCACATCTTTGGACCTGAATCATCTGGTAAAACAACGCTTGCTCTTGACATCACGAAGAATGCATTGCAATATGGTGGGAAGGTATTATATCTAGACGTAGAGCAGACTTTAGATGGAGACATGGCACAAAGAATATTGGGAGACTTGGTTGAGGGAGATAACTTCGTAGTAATTCTACCCGATACCGCTGAGAATGCGTTTCTTATCTCAGAGAAAGCTATTAATGAGGGAAACTTTGATGTTATCATTCTAGATTCAGTAGCGGCACTTTCTCCTGAGAAGGAACAAGAAGATGCTTTTGAGGATGCCCACTATGCTCTCACTCCGAGAGCACTAACAAAGTTTTTTAGACGGAATGCTTTTAAGGTACGGAAGGCTGACATTGCCTTTGTTTTACTAAATCAAATTAGAGCAAACATCGGGAGTTTCTTCAAAGACTTTGAAATTCCAGGCGGGAATGCTTTGAAGCACTATGCTTCAATTAATATATCGTTGTTTGCGCTATCGAGCGATAAGAATAGAATCAAAATAAAGGTTGATGACAAGGAAGTTTCTATTGGAAATCCTATAAAGTTTTCTATTCCCAAGAACAAGGTTGGTATCCCACACCGCTCTGCAAAATTTCCGATTATTTGGGGAGAGGGTGTAGACCCCGTTAGAGATATTTATATGTTCGCTAACGACCTAGGAGTTATCAAAACCAGAGGACCTTACAAAGCCTACGGTGATGACACCATTGGTTTAGGGGCGAGCAAGACAATAGAGGTTTTAGAAAAGGACGAGGAACTACTTGACAAAATCAAAAAAGAGTGTTATACTATAGGCGGAGTTGAACCCAAACCTTATGTAAAAGAAAAGGAGGAGGAAGATGGCGGGACGGAGGATTGATTATAATAGAACATACTTCTTAGGGCAATTCAAAAACCTCAAGATTAACCATGCTCTTGAGGACTTGCCTGAGCACATCTGGACAAATCCAGATGCAATGGATTTACTTAGTTATTCTTTACTGATTGCCACGGAGAGAGACTTCCGAAGGTATCAGATATTAGTAAAGGAGGTAGGAGAATTAACATTAGAAGATGGATTAGCGTACCTTAGTGACCTTAGAGATGAAACATATAAAGAAATACAAAACCTATTGAAAAACGGAGAAGAAGAAAATGCCTAAGTTTGTTGAATTTCCAAAGACAGAAGAATTCCAAACCTTCGAGAGGCCAAAGTACCTCACATTTGTAGAAGGAAAACCTTCAATCGTCAGAATCTTAGATGTTCAGGCATATCACAAAAAGGTTCATTGGATTAATAGACAGAGAATTAGTGTGCTGTGCTTGGGAGATGTCTGTCCAATCTGTGCTAATAACGCAAAGATTCGGAAAGAAAATCCCAAGAATTTTAGAAATGTAAAGGGTTATCTCCCTTATCAGAATCGCTACATGATTAATGTACTAGACCGCACCCCCGTTAAGATTGACGAGGAAACCAGCGAAGAATATCAATCCTTCAAAGGTGAATTTCCTAGTGTTACATCTGATGGAAACCGTAGTCTAGCAAATGTTCAAGAAGTTCCTTCTAACACAATCAAAATTCTTGAGCGTGGTAGAACGCTATTTGAACAGCTTCTCGCTTTACACATGGAAACAGGCGAGTTTGATGACGAAGAAAATCTTACTAGCGGAGGCTTATCATCCTTCGATATTAAGTTTGTAACAATGGGCGAAGGACGCGATAAAGTAGTCTCACCCATTCCGATTACTCCGAATAACGACGATGTAGCTCCTATTCTGGAGGAGAACGATTTGCATAAGCACGTTCTTTCTACAGTCGGTTTGCAACTTTCCCCTGCTGAGATGGACCAAGTGGCTTACGCCAATGTGCCACTGAGCGATATCTTTGCTCAGAGGAGAGCAGAGGATACTACAGATTCCGAATCGGAAGTAAGAACACTCTCTGATGCCAGCGAAGCTGTGAAGGCTTTGTTTAAGGAAGGAGAGGGTGATGAGGTAGAAGTGAGTTACTAACCCTTAGATGTCCAGCCCTCGGCAATGCACAATAGGTGCATGACGTTTCACTGGACTAGACCATACCGAACAGAGGGCTGTGGTATGGTCACAAAAATATTATGAGTAAACGACCAGATAATAAATGGGACAAGCGCGACAAAAAACGACATAAGCAACGACACGGAATGAGAATTACGGGTCGAAGTGTTTTCATCTTGGATGATATAATCAAGAAGAAATCAAAGGAAGCCGAGGAGAAAAAAGAAAATGAGCAATGACCTATTCCTCTCCGGTCATGAGGATAGCCTACTGGCTATTCTTATGCGGGATGGAGATAAAATTTACGACGCTATGGGTGTTGTTACACACGAAATGTTTTCTTCAAACATAGCAGGACAAATCTATTTAGCTATGTCGGAATTAGTAAAAAACGACCACGCACCAACACCTGTAAATGTTATTGGATACCTAGAATCTAAGAAAAGAATAAATTTGGCTGGCGGAAAAGGGCATGTTGAGATGCTTGCCAGCAAAGAAGTAGATGTATCAGGATATGGAATTTTTCTAAATAGCGTTATAGATTCATACAAGGCTAGGGTACTTCATCAGCTGGCGGTTGATTTACCTGTGCTGATTCAAAATCAACCAGTTGATGAGGTAATTGCTAAGGCACAAAGTCAAATTACAGGGCTTGACGAACAAAGACCTAATGGTGGTGTAAAGAGTATTGAGGAACTATTAATTTCTGCTTATGATATTATTAAGGTAAAGAAAGATAACCCTGGAATTGTGGGAGCTACCACAGGCTTTCCGACCCTAGATTTTGCAACAAACGGGTATAATGAAGGTACTCAATAGATTTATAGTGGAAGGCCCGGTTCAGGAAAAACTACGGTAATGATTCAGTCATTCAAAAATGCGGCACAGAAAGACGTTCCATCTTTGATTTTCAACAGGGAGATGGGACCTATGGAATTGATGTTCAGGTTTCTTGCTATGGATGAGAGTATTCCATATCAGGAAATTGTAACAGGCGTAGATTTGAGCGATAGCAAGGTGGAAAGACTTGGACGTTCAAGAAGAAGGTTGGGCAAACTACCCATCTATCTAGACTCAAATTATTACGGAGATATTCGTCAGGTTGTTAGTACAATACGAAAATATCATAGAACACATGGCATACGACTTGTTGGGATTGACTACGTTCAATTACTTGCCGAGAGACAGCATGACCAAGTGGCAGAGCTTGGACGTATTTCCAGAGAGCTAAAACTATTATCCCTTGACTTGGGTATAACGGTAGTTATTCTGTCTCAACTAAATAGAAAGGTAGAGGACAGGGATGATAGACGACCTATTCTATCAGACCTGAGACAGAGCGGTAATCTCGAAGAGGATGCTGATGTGGTTATAGGGTTATACCGAGATGATATGTATAAAGAAAACTCTCCTCAAGCTGGAACAGTTGAATTTCTTATACTCAAGCAGAGGAATGGACCCACTGGTAGCTATCCAATGAAGTTTCATGGGAAGTACCTACAGGTGCAGGATATTCAAAGCGAGGAAGAAGTTTTTAGATTTGGGAAAAAAGATGACAATAAACAGTAAAGATAAAGGCGCTAGATGGGAACGAGATGCAGTAGAATTACTCAATTCACTGTATGAGGGAACGTGGAGAAAAATTCCAGGTTCAGGTGCTTTCGGAGCAATCCTAGATATCCCTGAGCTAAGGGGAGATTTGGTTGGACGCTATTACTTTATGCCAATATCTTTTCGAGTGGATGCTAAGACCGGATATGGTGGAGCTACACAGCTTACTGTAAAAAGAGAGTGGCTAGAAAAAATTAGATTAGAAGCAGAGGCTTTAGACAGGTATGAAATTCCTTGTTTACTATGTAAATTTTCCGGCTCACGCACCGAGGTAAAGCATTTCTTTGTCTTTGATACAAGTGCTTTTCACGATGTCATTGAGGTTATAGAGGACTTGTATAATGAAAATATAAGACTTCGTGAGAAATTGGAGAACTATAATTATGGAATTGACGAGGATGTTTAGTGATATAGATTTAAATAAAATAGCAGAGGATATCTGGAGGAGAAAAGGTAAGAGTGCTACTCTGTGGGATGTGCTCGTAGAAGTACTAGCTCAAAAAGCAGATACCGAACCTTTTATTATATGGATGATGTCAGACTTCGCTGTTATTGAGTTGGTGGCTAGAGGTCACGGCGTTGATTACATCGTGGATGTTCTCGATATTCCAAAGAAAGAGATAGCGAGTACTTGCAAAACTTGGGGCATGTTTTGTCTCAAAGAAACCCTTGACTTTGACCCTGTTTTAGTGTATAATGAGGGCATGACAATGTTGGAATACAAAGAAAAGCTACGACCAATCTTGTATTATGTGCCCGATGATGAGGATTTAGAGGACACCGTTATCAATGTGGAGAAGTATAGGAGTGTCAAGAAACTACTTGACGAGTGGAGGAAATAATGAGCGCAGATAACTTGATTGCTATTCAGAAAATAGGAGATTGGTATTATGTATGGCACGAGTCAGCATCTAACGAATGTCCTATGCCCGACCTTCAAACCTATAAAACCTTGAGGGCGGAAACAGCTAAGGCATACGCACACGAATTGCATGACGAGTGTATGATTGTAGAGTATGGTGTCGTAACGTTTCCTGAGGTAGATAATGAAGTGCTTTGGTTTGCTGACATTCTCAGGAGACAGACGGAATGGATTTTTGACATGCTGTTAGAGATTAGACGTTTGGCAAGGAAAATTAGTAAGGAGGAGTAATATGGCTAAGGAATTACAGCTACCTGATTTTGATGAGATGTTAGATATGGCTGGCGGTATTGGAGGGTTGACTAGAGATATATCCCTCCAGAAAAATCAACTAGACGCTGAACTCGCGGCTGTTACTAGAGTTATTATGAATGACGAGAAGCATTGGGCTGGCAAAACTAAGCCTCCTGCCATGAATTATATTCAGGCAACTTTCCATAAGGAAGGTTACAACAAGGAAACCGAGCGAAGGATTGTGGAGTTACGAAATAGTATCGCTGGCATGGAAGGGGACTTAGAATATATGAAAAGAAAGTTTCAAATTTACGCGGCTATGATTGATGTATGGAAAGCGTCGCAGTATAATTTGAATCAGAGTACATACTAATGGTTGATGAAATTAGACTTAGCTATTCATCTATGAAGGATGCGGGGGCTTGTTTGAAGCGATACTGGTATCGTGTCAAGAAGCCGAAATCAGCTATACCCAATGAGCACATGATATTTGGGAGCATTGTGCATACCTCTATCGAGAGACTAGAGAAGAAGGACAGAGAAATTGGTAAGCTAATCGGGTGGTCATTGCATGAGTGGGAAAGAAGAATGGCTTCATCTGGAAGGGGCTTTTTAGCCAAGCTACCTAGACCTCCTAAGTCTTTCAAACGGATGTATGAAAACTACGCGGAGCTTATTAGACCTAGGTTACAAACTCCTGCTGAGGAAGATGGTGTCGAGAAATTCTTCAAGATTAAGCTAGACTATCCTACCTTGGGAGATAATATCTATTTCGTAGGAAAGATAGACAGGATTGACAACGAGAATATCTACGATTGGAAAACAAACGGAAGATTGCCCGATACCTATGACCTGCATGACACACAGTTTTATGCATACTGGTGGGCATACCGTCAGCTATTCAAACGTAATCCAAAGGAAATTCTCTATGGACATCTCAATAGCGGAAGCGTGTATAATATTAGTATGGACACTACTCTATTAGAAAACTTTGAAGTGCTACTTGACAATAGAGCAGAAACATTGTATAATGCATGGAAGCACAACGAATTCCCTCGTGATATGGGGTATCAATGTAAAGGTTGTGTGTATAGAACGGCATGTTATGGAGACTTGGTGCAGGAACACATAGAAGAAAGCGCAAGTGAAGCATGTCGCTAATAGTAGAAGAATATCTCAAGTCATTATATCGTATCTTAGATGCTGGTAATATTGAAAGCGACCAATTCAATAACGCTCTCAGCATTCAAACAACCGTAGAGATGCTAAAAGAGAAGGGTAATATATCGGAATTTGATATTGGAGTGTTACACGGAATTGCAAGTGGATTTAACTTTTCGGAGATTTCCACGCTGTTCTGTGCTGACCGAAAACGAGTAGCCAAGTCTTTTAGAAGTTCATGTAGAAAGATAGCTTTCATTCTAGGGAACGAATTTACAGACACAGGATTTATGTACAACGTTGCCGCTAGACATGCGGTAGGAAGTGAAAAACAAGAGAGGTTGAAAGAGTTTTTTAAATGAGAAGGTGTATTCTTTGTGGAGAGGAGTTGCACTCAGACGAGCATTCTATTTGCTCATTGTGCGACCCCAACGGAAATTTAAATTATCGTGGAGTGACTAATGCTGGAAAAACTAAAAGAAACATTAGAAAACAAAAGCGGTTTGAAAAGGACAGTGAGGTAAGAGATGATTACTAAATGGACTGAGGAAGAAGATAAGTTACTTATCCAACTCAGGAAGAAGAACATCCCTTATAAAGCACTACCCGAATTCTTTAAAAACAGGAGTCAAGATGCCTGTAGGAATAGGGCATGGGTGCTTCAAAGTCAGACAAGTAATACTTGGCTAGACGATGAAATAATCGGTGTGTACGATATTGAAACGACCAATCTCAAAGCGAATGTTGGATTTTGTCTGTCGTGGTATATGATTTGTTCTGACGGAAAAGAAATTGGTAGTTGTATAAAGCGCAAAGAGATACTGAACGGTAAGACGGATGAAAGAGTAATCAAAGAGTTTCTCGAAGCACTAAAGAATGTTGATGTGCTTGTGGGCTATTACAATACAAACTTCGACAATACTTTTATGAGAACTCGTGCAGAGGTTCACGGCTATGATTTCCCGTCTTTTGGAAGTCTGAAAAATCTAGACCTTTTCTATACTGTACGGTCTAAACTAAACTTGACAAGAAAAAGTCTTGGTGCGGCATGTGAAGCTCTTGGAATAGGTGAGAAAACTCATGAGCCAATAGCCGTATGGAATAAAGCTAGGATAGGTCATCAAAAAAGCATAGATGCCATTTATAAATATAATAAAAATGACGTTAGACTTACATATGAACTCTTTGAAAGATTGAAGAAATACCGCAAGTTTATCCGCAGAAGCATCTAATCGGAAAAGGAGATAGTTGGTGGACACAAATGCGCAAAAATCTGTAGAGGAACGGTTGACTGAGATGTATGAACAGTCAGTGGAACGGGAATATAAGGGTCGTGTCATGGACGTTAGAGTTGAATCTACTACTGATGATATGAAGATGTATAAGATTACTGGAAAGTTAACGTTATCTGTATCTGAAAACAACGACGAGACATGGCAAGCGAAAGACTTTGAAGTTATGACCTATGAGAACGACCCTGATATGGGCGTTGCTCAGGTGTTTGCATACCTTAACTCAATACCTATGGAATATGGTGATATGATATTTGAGGAAGGTTTCGATGAACTTATTAGCGGTTTATTGGAGAGTGCAGATGGGAAAGCCGAAATGCCACAGGAGAAAACGCCCGTCCAGTAAGTCAAAATTAGGAAATGGGCGAAAACGATTTAGAAGTACAGAAAGTTTTCTTAGGCGGATACTGGATAAAGCAGTAGAGGAGTGGAGAGATGGAAGTACAGATTACTTATCTCGAAGGAGTCAATTCCATCGTCATCAAGGGGACGAATAAAGCCTTCATTACAACAAAAGACTCAGTCATTTTCAATCGAGATATGCTAACTCATATCATTATAGCAATGTTAAACAAAGGCTATATTGACTATAAAGTGTTTGAAGGTGCATTGGAACAAATCCATACCGCCTAACTGGAGATAGAGAAATGGAATTAAAAGCTAAAAGTGAGTGGGACTTGAATGAAATGTCTCGCGACGAGTTAGTTTATATTTGGAAAACCTTTTACAAAAGGACTCTTAGTGACCTAAGTAGTGGCTATGTATCTGCTAAAGCTCTTAGAGAAGCAATTGCTTCTGAATTAGAAGCCGAAAAAGAAGGCGTAGCTAGTACAACCAGTAGCTTTGAGTTTGTAGACATAGAAGAAGCCGAAGCAATAGATGAGGATGCTGAATACGAGTGGTATACAGCACCAGGTTCTAGTGCTAGACAGCGAAGGAGAAAGACATAATGTTTGTATTGACCCCTGAACAACTGTTTGCATTTGCCCTTTCGGGCGTGATTGTTGCGTTGGTGCTTGAATACTTCCCCAAAGTGGCGGATTGGTATAACGCACTCGCAGATAATATTCAGAGATTGATTGTTCTTGGCTCAGGTTTAGTAGTCGTATTAGGTGCGTTTGGTTTGACCTGCTTAGAAATTATAGCTCTGCCGTGGGTTTGTACATGGCCGGGACTTTATGATGCTACGTTAGCTTATGTAGCTTTCATCGTTGCAAGTCAGTCTGCATATCTAGTGTTACCGAAACCAGATAGAAGCTAAGTAATAGAATAAGGTGACGACTACCTTTAAAGGTCGGGGTGTGGTGGTGGGGCAAATCTACCCTTCTCTTAGTGATGAGGAGGTATATGCTAAAAAGATTTTTGCTAGCCATTGTTATGATTATTTTAACAATGTTACTAGGAGGTAGTACACTACGTCAGGGGGAAGAATGTGTAGCATACTACGGGGCAGAGATGTTCTGTATCCCCGATAACATTACCTTAAAAACATGGTTTACTCCTGCGCCTGAGTATATGAAAGGGAATGCTGTATGGTATTCTCCTCAGCTAATGGAGGCAACCGCTATATATAGAGGACTCGACTTAAAAGGCTATTTAGATGGAGTGAGTTTGATGTCTCCCGCAGACATTGGTAAGACGGTCTGGATAAACCATCCTGATTTGGGATGGGAGGGACCATATCTTGTTGTTGACTGTGCTCAACAGAATCATATGTACGGAGTAATAGTCTCTCGCGATGAAGTGGTTGAAGTAGGTTATACCACAGCGGTGCGATGGGGTATGGTAAATAACTATAAAGTATATGAGTATCGTATAGATGGTGTCGAAGTCTATGTTGGAGAGACACTCCCATACTATATTGAACATGCTTCAAGATGGTCATGGAAGTTTGATATTGATATTTCTCCTGTAAATTATAGACAGCAGTTTTTAGACACCCTTACATTCACTAGCATAGATGAGGGTAGACCCATCATAATAGGTCCGACAACATGGAAGATGCCTGATGGGACAATTTTTGAAAACTTAAAATAATAACTAACCCGCCCGCATTGAGGGCACAGGCACGCCTTGTAAGTAATGATAAGCCTTCGGGTATACATGAAAGCAACTAACGGCTTAGTGAGCGACCTGAACGGGCGGGATTAGAAATAAAGGCGTGGCATGAAGTGTCCAGTTTGTAATGGCTGTTTGAAAAACAAGGGTCTTATTGTTGTTGGAAGTAAACGACAGCAGAGTCGCTACTGTAGTTTTTGCAAGAAAACTTTCACAAGGGAGAGAGGAAAGCCGTGGACAGAGCTTATAAAATCATCTTAGCAGACCCCCCGTGGACTTTCAAGGTGTGGTCTGACAAGGGCAAAGGTAGGTCAGCAGAAAATCACTATCCAGTTATGAGTCTAGATGATATAAAATCTTTAGACATTGCAAGTATAGCAGACGAGGATAGTGTTTTGTTTCTATGGGCTATTGACCCCATGTTAGATAGAGCCTTTGAGGTTATTGAAGCATGGGGATTTACTTATAAAACCGTGGGGTTTTATTGGATAAAAACTAATGTTAAAACAGATGGATTTTTTACAGGGCTTGGATACTACACCAGAGCAAATCCTGAGCAATGCCTACTCGCAACAAGAGGAAAAACTTTGGAACGACTTGATAAGGGCGTTAGAAAACTGGTCGTCGCACCAAGAGGAAGGCACTCTCAAAAGCCTAGAGAAGTACAGGATGGAATTACAAGACTGTTTGGTGATTTACCGAGGGTTGAATTATTTGCTAGAGAAAGAGTAGCTGGTTGGGACTCTTGGGGGAATGAGATAGATTCGGACTTGACAATTCTCAGAAAGTAGGGTATAATAAAGGCATGAGAATTGAGGATGTTGTCTCTCAGGATTATAGATTGAGGGGAAGCGGACGCTATCTCAAGGGTGTCAAGCACGACAGTCTAGTGGTTGACCGTGAGAAGCAAATCTTCTTCTGGAATTCTAAGGAAATCGCCGGAGATATTTATGCGTGGCTCACAAAGATAAAGGGCTACGCTCCTGAGAGTGCGAGAGAATACATTAGAGAAAACTTCCCCACCTTCGAGGTTAGTTACAAACCTAGAATGAGGGGGGATGATGTAGTAGTAAATCCTAATTTAGTGGATGCTTTTTTTAACTTAGGTAAGCGTCATAGGGAATACTGGTACAGTCGTGGATATAACGACACTACAATTGATATGTTTAGATTGGGATACAGCGGAGATTGGTATGTAATCCCAATTTTTATCGGTGGTAAGTTTAGAAACTTTCAGTGCAGGACACCTGATAAGAAGATGAAGCACTGGTACTCAGGGATTGGTCCTCTGCCATACAACATGGATTACGTCAAAAATAAGCCTTGGTTTGTCTTGACAGAAGGTCCAGTTGATGCTATAATGTGTATGCAGAATGGCATTTCTGCCATGTCTACCAACACAGGGGCAGGGTATTTCGAGCCTCAGTGGATTGGAGAGCTACCTTTGCTAGAAAGGATGTATGTAGCCTATGACAATAATGAAGCGGGGCGAAAGGGAGCGAAGGGTATTGGAAAACTTATCGGCAACCGTGTCAAAATTTACACATTCGACGGGTATGATGACGGATACGATGTGTCAGACTACTTTAACAATGGAGGAGATGCGGAGGAGCTTATGCGAAGGCTTGAAGAAGGAAAGTTCTGGTTTCAACTATGAAATTCGGTAGCCTTTTCTCAGGGGTAGGGGCTTTTGACCTAGGTTTTCATCTAGCAGGTTGGGATTGTCGTTGGCAAGTAGAAGTAGATGACTACTGTAGACAAATACTAGAGCTTAGATTTCCTTGGACAACGAAGTATGGAGATATAAAAAATGTCAAGGCGGAAGAACTTGAAACGGTCGACGCAATCGTGGGAGGATTCCCCTGTCAACCTGTTTCGTTTGCGGGGAAGCTCAAAGGCGAAAGTGATGAAAGATGGCTCTGGAAAGAATTTGCGAGAGTTGCGTTTGCCCTTAGACCAACGTACATCGTCATCGAGAACGTTAGAGGGCTACTCAATAGAGGAGGAACAACTGTCCTCTTTGATATTGCCAAAGCAGGGTACGATGCAGAATGGCAAACTATCCCTGCATCAGCCTTTGGTGCAAACCATAAACGGGAGAGACTCTTTATCGTTGCCTACGATAAGAGCGTCGGAATGGAAAGGCTGTGGTCCAACGGGGTCGAAATCACACCGACATTGGATAAAGAGATATTATCTGTCCGCGATAGTGACGGGGAGTGGAAAGTTGAACCCGACATTCGCAGAACTTCTGATGGGAATTCCTTTAGGGTGGACAGACTTAAATCAATCGGAAATGCGGTTGTTCCCCATATCGGACACTGGTTAGCGAGGCAAATAAATGGACACTTGGCACTCAACAGGTGGGTATAATGTCCTATTCAGGACAGACTGTGTTCCCTATATGTACAGTCGCCTGATGTATACAAACGGTGGAGGTCATTTTGACTTGGTGTATGCAGATATGCTCTATGATGATTTCGACTTTGATAGGTGGCTACCGCTGTGCCGTGAGTTACTAGCGGATACTGGTAGTATTTTTGTTCAGACAGATTATCGTAGTGTTGCAGAATTGAAATTGTATTTGGACAATCTATTCGGCAAAAAGAATTTCGTAAACTGGATTGTTTGGCCGTATGATTGGGGAGGTAGACCTAAAAATGCGTTTGGGAGAAAGCACGATGATATACTTTGGTATGCAAAAACTAGCGATTATGTATTTTATCCAGAGCATGTCCAGATTCCAAAGAAAACTACTGGAAGTGTCCTTAACCCTTCGGGTAGGGATACAAAAACCCCCACGGACGTTTGGACGGATGTTGGGAATTTTCACACTATGTCGTCTGAACGCGTTAGCGGAACGAAGTGGCAAAAACCCGAAAGACTTGTACGAAGAATTGTTGAAGCTGTCACAGAAAGAGGAGGCACGATTCTCGACCCCTTTGTAGGTAGTGGTACAACAGTTGCCGTGTCTATGAAAACTGGAAGGAAGTCTGTAGGGTGTGAGATAGATAAGGATATATTCAAGAATGCTAAGGAGAGGTTAAAGGAGCTTGATAATGAATTATACAAGCAATTTTGATTTGGATTTGAAGGACGGAGAGATAGCAGAGGAAATAGTTAGACGACTGTTAGGGTCTAAGAAGGTAGAGGTAAAGTGGGATAAGTTGGCTATGTTTACAGGAAACCTTGCCATAGAGATAGAAAGCAGGGGTAAGCCATCAGGACTTTCTACTACCGAGGCTGATTGGTGGTGCTTCGTTTTAGGAAGTGACCTGTCTAAGATAAAGCGTTTTGTATTTATTGAAACAGATGAATTGAAACAGTTAGCAGAAATGCATCCCTCAGTTGTTGGGGGAGACAATAATACATCGGTAATAAAACTGATTCCATTGGAAGGAGGACCTTTGTGGAGAGGAATAGTGTAGTCTGTGTAGGCTACGAAGAAGGCATGGCACAGTTGGATGACGATAGCATTGATATGATAATGACCTCGCATCCATACTGGCAAGCCAGAGACTACGGATTCCATTCTACATTAGGTTTTGAGAATTCTCCACAAGAGTATGTGAATAGTCTTACTTCATTTCTTGAGGAATCCTTACGAGTTTTGAAGCCCACTGGCGGATTGTGGTTGAATATTGGAGATGCCCGTTCGCAAGGTAAGCGTAGGCAAAGGGGCAGGAGAGACACCGTTGAAGCAACAAAAGGTAGTAACTTTGCAGGTTGGGATGGTTGGGATGGTGACTTAGAAGTTGTAGATGTGGACATGGATGTTCCACCTAAAAGTTTTATTGGAATACCTGAGATGGTAATGTTTAGAGCTATGGAAACGGGCTTCATTGTAAGGAACAAGATTGTTTGGGCTAAGGGAATGATGAAATATACGGGCGAATCTTATGGTGGAACTACTCCTGCCCCTCACCTAGATAACTTCCTGATGGTATGGGAACCTTTATTCTATTTGACAAAGAGTCAACACAATTACTTTAACATGGATGCGGCACAGATACCTGCCAATACGCACGATGGCATGAAGTCACCGCTGAATGTGTGGGTAGTGCCTCCTAGTGCTGGAAGGGAAAGATTTAAATATAAAGAAAAGAAGAACTTCGCAACCTATCCTCCAGCTTTAGTGGAGATTGCTTTGAATGCTGGTTGTCCTCCTCTGGTCTGCGGAGACTGTGGAAAACCTGCCCCGATGCTTCCCCACTATAAAAATTTTAAGCATTGTGAAAAGTTTGAAAATCAGTGGGCAGGAATGTGGAGAAGAGGGGTGGTATTAGACCCCTTTGCAGGAAGTGGTACAACAGCGGTATCAGCAGTTAGAAACGGTTTTGATTACCTGATGATGGACATTAGCCCTGAGCAGTGTGAATTTGCGGAAGCAAGGATAGAATATAACGTTGAAAGATACGTTAAAGGAGGAAGCACATGAGTTATAAACTAAACACAGCACACCACGAAAATTTTTTCAAGGCATTTTCAAGAGTCCCCGATAATTCCTTTGACCTGTGTGTGACATCTCCTCCCTATTACAACGCCAGAAAATATGGCTCTGAGTGGGATGGCTTTCAAAGTCCTACTGACTGGTTTCATTTCTGTGATGACATGCTTGCGTGTGTGGCACAAGTCATGAAACCCGAAGGTATAATTTGGTGGAATACTGCATCAGGCTACGAAAGTGGTAAGAGACTCACAGTAGTGGAGCAGTTGATTGTGTCAGCGGAGAGGAGAGGTCTTTATTTAATTGATAAGATTCCTTGGTGCAAGACATCATTTCTTCCCAAGAATTATCAGAACAGACCTTACCCCGCTAGGGAGGAAAACCTTATTTTTTCTAAGGCTCCTGTATTAGCGGTATATTATCGTGACCAAGTACGCAGACCATATGCTGAATCTACTCTCAAGAGGCTAGAGTATCCTGTGGGTAATCTACAGGCTGATGAGAAGGGTGAGTTTACTAAGCGAAAGATGGTAAAACCTCATCCTGATGGAAAGACCGTGCCTAATTATTTGGTAGGTAGAGTGGACGTTAGCAAGCGCGACCATCCTGCTCCTATGGCAACATGGGTTGCAGAATTCGCAATCAACGCCTATAGTAAGAAAGGAGATTTTGTCTTAGACCCGATGTGCGGTATCGGCACTACTCTAGTAAAAGCCATAGAGTTAGATAGATTCGCTCTCGGTTTCGATGCTAACGAAGAATATGTAGACAAGGCGAATGAAGCTATATGGGCAATTACTATGATGACCACGCCGGTGCCGATGTCGCCGCTGTCGGAGCCGATGTAGACCGGCTCGGCCCAGCTT
>JAUWDF010000123.1 GCA_030608925.1 Candidatus Bathyarchaeota archaeon
TAATTTAAGGTGTGTATAACATCAGTAAGATCAAAGTAACGGTGGGAATCATTGCCATTATACGTTGATATTGTTTATACGCGCGAGAGAAGAAAAAAATAGGAAATCAAGTGGTGAGTGACGATGACTCTGAGGAGAGAGGAAGTCGAGAGACCAGGGCAAGTAAGAATCGTATTTTTTCCATACGGGAAGAGAGAGTGGTTCAGAAGAGGTGTAAGCCTATTTGACGCTGCTAAGGCGTTAGGCATCGACCTGTCTTCGCTTTGTGGAGGGGAAGGTACTTGTGGAAAATGTAAAGTTAAAATCGAGGAGGGCATGGAAGGGCTGAACCCGCTTACAGAGCAGGAGCTAAAACACGTCACAGAGGGAGAGATAAAGGCAGGTTATAGGCTGGCGTGCCAAGCTATGCCAACTACTGCTGTTTCGGTTTATGTTCCAGAAAGAAGCAGAATTGGAAAGCAAAGGCTGCAGACAGCGGGTCTTGAAGTCCAGGTAAAGCAACTCGATCCATTTGTCAAAAAGTATTTTGTAAAGTTGCCAAAACCAACCCTTCATGACAGCCGATCGGATG
This sequence comes from Candidatus Bathyarchaeota archaeon, assembly GCA_030608925.1. Classification (GTDB taxonomy): domain Archaea; phylum Thermoproteota; class Bathyarchaeia; order Bathyarchaeales; family SOJC01; genus JAUWDF01. Next base: position 572 of record JAUWDF010000123.1, read on the forward strand.
AGGACAGACTTCTAGATGCGCTGAACTCAGGATACGGCCTACCCACTGATTTGGATCTCGACTTCGAAATATGTGCGGACCTTGCCAGTAGGCTGAGAGATGCGGATTGGGCGGTTACTGCTGTTGTCTGGAAGAATAAGATCATAGACATTGAGCCTGGAAACACGTCTCACAGATGCTTTGGCTTCGCCGCCGATGTCGGAACCACAAAGCTTGCAGGTTTCTTAATGGACCTCAACACCGGAAAAATTCTCACTGTTGCAGCTAGGATGAACCCTCAGATCCCGCTGGGCGAAGAAGTGATATCGAGGATAAGCCATCAGATGATGGAGAGCCAGAAAGGCATCAAAGAACTTCAGACAGTTGTAGTGTCTGGAATCAACGAGATGATTGAGGAGTGTTGCGAAGAAGCTAACGTGGAAAAGAATGAGATTTATGAGCTCTGCTTTGTTGGCAACACTGCAATGCAGCTTTGTTTTCTCGGCATCTATGGTCGGTTCGTCGCACTTGCGCCCTACCCACCGGTGCTGCGGAGGGGGGTTAATATCAGGGCTAGCAGTATAGGATTAACTTCTCACCCGAGGGCGAACGCCTATCATGCTCCAGTTATCAGTGGATTCGTGGGAGCGGACAACGTAGCGGTCATACTTGCCACAAGAATGCTGGAATCAGATGAGATATGTATGGCGCTCGACATAGGAACGAACACGGAGATCGACTTTGGGAACAAGGATTTAGTGCTGGTTGACTCATGTGCATCTGGACCGGCATTTGAAGGCATGCAAATCAAACATGGGATGAGGGCTGCTACTGGGGCTATTGAGAGAGTAAGCATTGACCCTGAAAGCTTGGAGATTAACTATCGAACCATAGAAGATAAGCCACCTGTTGGTCTTTGTGGTTCGGCTCTGGTTGATGTTCCAGCTGAGCTTCTCAAGGCAGGCTTGATAGATTTGACAGGCAGATTTGTCCCCGAAATGTCTAAGGAGACGGACCGTTTAAGAAGAGGGCTAAAAGGAATTTTGGAGTTTGTGCTGGTGCCGCAGCCCGAAACAGCTACCGACACTGACATCATAATAACTCAAGGCGATATTAGAGAGCTGCAAAAAGCAAAGGCTGCGGTGCGAACTGGTGCCGAAATTTTAATGAAGAGACTGGGAGAGGAAAAAAAAGAAGCTGTTACAGAGGACGACATAAGCAAATTGTTCATAGCTGGGGCGTTCGGTAACTACATCGATCCTGAAAACGCTAGGACTATCGGTATGTATCCAGAGTTACCTTTAGATAAAGTTGAGTTTGTCGGGAACATCGCCGGCACCGGCTCCAGAATGTGTCTAATCTCAAAAGAAGAGAGGGAATACGCTGAAAAAATATCAACAACCGTGAAGTATCATGAGTTGGCCACAGACAAAGATTTTCAAAAGGAATACATCGACGCACTGTACTTCCCTCATAGGAACTTGGACAGGTATCCGGACACAGCAAATCTGCTTCGAAAGCTGGGCCGTATTAAGTGATTGTATACATGCGAACTACCATACAGGAAAGGAAGGGATACCCTTTCTCTCATAAGAGATTTCATAAATATACTGACCAGCGCGCGCAAAGAAAGTTTGCTTCATTTTTAGGAAACGCAAATAAGCCACGGTGAACCGAGTGAAAACAGTGAAAAAAGCATGAAAATAGCGATTTCAGGAAAAGGCGGTGTGGGGAAAACCTTGATTGCTGGTGGACTTGGCTGCTTTTTTGCAGGCAAAGGACTAAAAACAATCGCAATAGATGCAGATCCTTCGCCAAATCTCGCTTTAACCTTAGGTTTATTACCAGAGGAAGCCAGGAAAATTGTACCAATCTCTGATAACAAGGAGCTTGTTGAATCAAAGACAAGCACTGGCTTTTCAGGAGTATACCGTCTAACCTTCACAGTTGACGATATTGTACGTGATTTTTCTGTAAATACCCCTTGTGACGTAAGTCTAATCGTGATGGGCACTGTGAAATCCATGGACTCAGGGTGCACTTGCGGAGGAAACGCTGTTGTCAGGGCTTTGCTTAGGCATCTAATTGTTGAGCGTAATGAGATGGTCCTTGTTGACATGGAAGCAGGGGTTGAACATCTGGGAAGGGGAACAGCCAAGAACGTTGATGTAATGCTAATTGTTACGGACTCAAGTATAAAATCACTCGAAACCGCTAGGCACATTAATCTGCTGGCAACAAACGCGGGTATAAAGCAAGTCTCAATAGTTGGCAACAAGGTGGCAAACGAACCTCAGAGGAATGCAATAGTGAGTTTTGCTGAGAAAAACAACATGACTATGCTGGGTGTTATTCCCTTCGATGAATATGTTGTTGAAACAGAGATGAAGGGAGAGACTCCTATTAAAAATAAAGGGGCTTCTTCAGTAAAATCAATTGAAAAGATTGGAGCCACTTGGCTGAATGGGACATAGCTTCTCCCACACATTCCTTTTGTGTGCACCGAAAATGATCACATAGCACCACTGAATCACGCTCGCAGCTTCTTGATTTTCTTCTTAGACTAGATTATCACATCGATGGATGTTATTATCCTTCGCAAAGTATATGAATATGCAAAAGAACCGAAAAGAGGATGATCTTATGAAAAAGATTGTCTCTCTAGGTAGAGGAGGCAGCGGGAAAACAAGCTTTCTAGCTCTCGTAGCGAAGTACTTCATAGAAAAAAACGCTACTCCATTGCTTCTTGTTGATATTGACCCAGATCAAAATCTGGGTGAAATGGTTGGAGTAGATCTCAAGGAAGAAGGAAAGAAGACAATATCAGAGCTGCTGATGGACACATTCTTGGAAGGAGGAGGCACAACTGTAGGTGTAGCTCCTTCTCAACGGATAGAGAGCAAAATCTGGGAAAAAGGGCTCTATGAAGGAGAAGACTTCGATCTAATCGCCATCGGCACCAAATTTATTGAAGGTTGTTATTGTCTACCAGACGCTGCATTAAAAAAAGCTCTGGAAGGCTTGACAAAAACATACAAGTACGTCCTTGCTGATTCTCCCGGCGGATTGGAGCATCTGAACAGAAGAATAACTTCCAAAGTAGATGACATATTCGATATAATTGATCCATCCCAGAAATCCTTCCACCACGTAGAAAGAGCCTACAAAGTAGCAAAAGCAGTCAACATAGAATTCCAAAACTTCTACGTAGTTGGTGGCCATCGAGTTCCAGCGAAACTTGAGACAGAAGTCAAAAAACGTATAAAACTGAAGTATCTCGGAAAAATCGCCTTTGACAAAGAAGTTGAAGACTACATTCTCCTAGGAAAACCTCTACTCGAATTACCCTCATCATCAGTCGCCTACAATTCTGTTATTGAAATCTTGAAAAACGCAGACTATTAGACCTTCACCAGCCATTCCTGGACACCAGCTATGATTGAAACTTCCATATAACTGAGAAAATC
>JAUWDF010000041.1 GCA_030608925.1 Candidatus Bathyarchaeota archaeon
AAGGAAGGCGTTGAAAGAATTCAAGAGATTTTATCGGTTGAAGGAATAGATTTCATCTACATAGGCAAAATGGATATGGCTCTGTCTTATGGAGTTCCATTTGAACCACGAGCTGGAAAAGATGCCCCGATTATCGAGAAAGCAGTGGAGCAAATATGCTCTGAATGCAGAAAACGGGGAATACCTGTAAGGTTCAGTGTTGGACGGACTACGGAAGAAATCGTTAAAAATATGAAGAAATGGCAGCCTAGAGGGCGGTCTCATCTTTTCATGGTAGACGACTTAGCTCTTCTAATAGAAGGCGCTGAACACTACGTTAAATCATTAAAAAAAGGCTTGAGGAAATAATAAGGGTGTAAAAATAGTAGGTTTTAACTGTTTGAAACCTGCTGGTTTTATGGCATCTTGATTCATTAAAGAGAATTGGAATGCTCTGTGGAAACCTATGCTTGTCGCTCCTCTAGTAGATGTTTACTGCAGCTTAGTTCCTGTTTTCCCTTTTAGAAAAACCTGCGTTTCTTCTTTGGCTCTTCGCTTTCGGGCTGTGGATTCTCAGGAGCCATTCCAGGCTCCATTACTACAATTTCTTCTTGAGGCTTTTCATCTGGTTGCTCTTGGGCTTCTTTAGGAGTAGCAGATTCTTCTTGTGGCTCACTCATTTTTTCTTCAAGCCCCTTAAGCCTAGCCTCAAGCTTATCAATAGCTCCACGTTTTTCATTGACTTTGTCTTCCAATTCTTTGATCGCTTTTTGTTCCTCATGAAGTACCATTTTCTTCTCAAGCATCTGGATTTTTTCATCCAGAGTCCTTTCTTTCTCTTCCAATGAATGGAACTCGTTTTCGAGTTGAGTTTTCTTCATTTGAAGTTCTTCTAGCTCTTGTTGGCTCATTAGATTTCACTCAAATGCTCCTACACCAACTGAAAATAAGTAGGTTATGAAATCGAAATTAATATTAAAAATATACACTAAACTTTGGCGAGTGCAAAAACCAGAGCGAGGAACTCATACGCGCGCAGTATCTCCAATTACATTCGCATTCGTTCAAGATGAAATATCCTTCTAACCTAAAGTTATCATCTATCCATAATCTTAGCTGTTTAATCAATGCATCAGGTTACTTAAACCTCTAGAATAATGATAGAAATATTACTAGCAGAAAATATTACTCAAAAAATGTTATAGAAAATATCATAAATAAGGCTTAATTACGACTCTTGCACCAGTATCTATTGGAGAAGGCTCTGGAAGAAACCTCAATGAACTTTCTTGAGCTAATGTTGTCGCAGTGCTTGAAGGATCGTAATCCACTTTTGGATCTGCAAGGCTCAGACAAAAGGGTTTTACAGATAGCGTGCGAGGACTTGATGAACTTCCTGAAGTTCCATTGGGGGTTGATTGGCAAAGAATACGGTGATTATGACCTAGTTGAAAAAATCCACAAGTATTTCGAAGATAATTCTGAAGAGTTTTCAGAATTCCTCCGTATTTGGTCAGGTTTATGGATGAATAAGTGGGGAAAAAGAGTCAAACTTCTAATCGGAAATGAAGGCTCCTCCCAATGGTCAAAAGTCAATAGAAAATTAAAGAATTCAGAGGTTTTGTGGAAGCAACTAGCCAGACGTGAAGAAATGAAGGATATGCTGGTTGAATCCCTGATTAGAAATGGTGAGATCTGCGGAACAACAATCATGGCTGAAAATCTACTGAAACTTGAACTAGAATCCTCAAAAGAACAGGATAAATGGAGAAGTGAGCAGGAACGAGTTCTAGGAATCGTCAATGTGACTTTACGCAAAGCCAGACAGTTATCCTATAGCAAAGGACCCCTGATTTTTGTCAGAATAGATAAAAAATACTTCGCAATGCACTGATTATCCATCTTCTAATGGAGAATAGCTTCAGTTCACCTTGTTCTAGCACCTTGCAGTGTCTTGGTGCGCCAAGAATAATTTCTCAAGGTGGTTGATGCTCCATATCCACATGCAGAGCATCGTTTCTTCGTCATGTGGTAAGACCTTCTACCACATCTTCTACATTTAATGTGGACAAGCTTCTTCGAATGTTTTCCGAACGATGCTGTGCCCTTGACCACATCTCTCACCTTGGAGGTGGGGAGATTATTACGACATTGTCGCCTCGGACGATAAGTATTCCAAGTTTCTTAGTGTTCTCAGGGTCTGTCGTATCTTCGGTTTCGTCAAGAACTAGATTCAGATGCTGGTCGAAACCTTTCAGTTTTGCCCTAAGGCTCTTGCCACCCTTCAACCGAACAAGAACTGTTTTCCCAAGGCTTTCTTGGAGTATCTGCGTTGTCATTTCGCTCATTAAAGCCCCTCTGTTCATTGTATCTTTTATTAGGTGAAAACATTAATCATTTAAATGTATCTATGTGTTTTTTATCCGTGATATTTAGCTTCGAGAACCGCCATTTCTCTGCTCTAGAAAGCTTTCGTTTATTATCTGATTCATAGGCGCTAAAGTTTATTAATTAGCCAATCAGATGGTAGTCTCGCAGAAATTAGCTTTTCAATGGAAACTAGTTCTGCCATAACGAATAGGAGGTGCAGCCCATATGTCCTATGGAAGAGAACCGAGAGAAATGCATAAAGCAGTGTGTGCCGATTGCAACAAAGAGTGCGAGGTTCCATTCAAACCCGACCCAAGTAGACCCGTCTACTGTAGGGATTGTTGGTCCAAGAGAAGAGGTCCAAGCAGAGGAAGATATTAGATCTCGATAGTGTTCGAGACTCAAAAGGAGTTTAAGCAACAACCTTTTTTCAACCCATCTTTTGTTTTTGCACGAAAAATCCTACTACCCTTGAAATCAAGACTTTATTTACACTATCGATTCATGCGCGCGCGTAGACCAAGCGCTGCTAGAGCGAAAACATTTAGATGATGACGTCATACTAAGGAGGAAAGGATTTGGGAAAGAGATTATCGAGTAAAGCAGCTGCAATCGTAAAAGAGAAGATGTTTTCCAGTCTAAGTCTTCATTATTCTATTGTGGCAAATTCTCTATATGATATTGGTGGAAAAAGAGTCAATGTTAAAATCACTTCTAAAAGAAAGACTGGTCGCTACTGGTTTAATATCCAAAGAAAGAATGTTCATTCTTATATTTGGATCTGTTATATTCCTACTCAACAAACTGTCGAAGCATTCTACTGGATACCTGCAACGGAAATGTGGTCCTATATCAATAGAAGTGCCTACAAGGATAGAACATGGGAGAGAACTGGTCGCCCAATCCCCAACTTCGAAATTGACACTAAGAAAGACTTGTACATAGGTGGACCGAAAGCTAGAATATCAATAAAACGCTTTCGAGATCAGGTTCTGACCTAAAATCGTACGCTGGAAGGAGATTAGAAGAATAGATAAGAGCAGGGAAATGCAGAAGGTCTTGTATGAAGGCGCTTGCGTTACTATCAGGTGGTTTGGATAGCACACTTGCAGCGAAGTTAATCCAAGAACAAGGAATCTCCATAACCGCATTGAACTTTACTTCTCCTTTCTGTCTTTGCGGCAAAAACGGATGCGGAGCAGTTGGAGTAGCCAAACAACTCAAACTACCTATCAAAATAATACCCGTGGGTACAGACTATCTACAAGTAGTTAGAAATCCCAAGCACGGCTACGGAAGAAACATGAACCCATGTATTGACTGCCGAATTTTCATGTTAAAAAAAGCCAAGAAATACGCTGCTGAAATAGGAGCATCCTTCCTTTTCACTGGAGAAGTCCTAAATCAACGTCCAATGTCTCAATATAAAAAAGCCTTAGACATCATTGAGAAAGAAACCAACTTGAAAGATAAAATACTGAGACCCCTGTCAGCAGAGCTACTTCCTGAAACAGAAGCTGAAAGAGAAGGATGGGTTAATAGAGAAAAACTACTGGGAATCAAGGGCAGATCCAGAAAGAAACAGATGGAACTGGCTAAAGAACTCGACCTCAAGGATTATCCATGTCCTTCTGGAGGATGCCTATTAACCTACAAAGAGTTCGCAGACAAAATCCGAGACCTATTCAATCATAAGAAAAACATCAGAATCAAAGACATCAACCTCCTAAAAATAGGCAGACATTTCCGACTTGGAAAAAACAAAATAATTGTAGGCAGGAACGAGTCTGAAAACGAACAGTTAGAGAAAATGAAAGAAAAAAATGACTACTGCTTTGAAGTACCAAATTGTGGCAGCCCCATTACACTGTTACAGGGGCCAAAAACTAAGAAAGCAATTGAAAAAGCGGCAGGTTTAACATTACGTTACTCAGACGAAAAAACAGAAAAAGCTAAAGTATCTTATGGCACAAATAAAAGAGACCAGCACATTATTGCTATTCGCATGAATGATCATGAGATAGAAAAACTCCGTATAAAATAACACCTCGAACACAAAGCGTACGCGCTTTTTTTCGCAAGATTTATACCAATCCCACCTGCTTTCAAATCTGCACCAACCTGACTAAGTATGCAATCCCAAAACAATGGCTAAAGGTGATCAGTTGCATCAAATCTCATCGTCTTCTATTATAAAACGGATCCAAGAACTAAAAGAGAAAAAAAACGCTATAATTCTAGCTCACAACTATCAATCAGGCGAGGTTCAAGACATAGCCGACTATCTAGGAGACTCCCTAGAGCTAAGTCAGAAAGCTGCCAAGAGCAATGCAGACGTCATCGTCTTCTGTGGAGTACGCTTCATGGCAGAGACAACTTCTATACTCTGTCCGAAAAAAACGGTGTTAGTACCAGAATACGATGCAAAATGTCCCATGGCTAATATGATCACAGCAGAAAGCTTGAGAACCTTAAAGCAAAAATGGCCAAACGCAATTGTTGTGTGCTATGTTAACACAACTGCTAGTGTAAAAGCAGAGAGCGACATATGCTGCACATCTGCAAACGCTGTTAAGGTTGTAGAAATCTCGAAGGAAAATGAAGTTATTTTTGTACCTGATAAATATCTCGCCCATTATGTGACCACTCAAGTTGAAAAGAAGATAATTCCTTGGCATGGCTTCTGTCCCACCCACGTGAAAATCTTACCCGAACACATAAAAAAACAGAGAAAGCTTCACCCAAATGCAGAAGTGATGGTTCACCCTGAGTGTATACCTCCAGTGATTGCTTTAGCGGACATGGTTCTTTCAACTGGAGGCATGTGCAAATATGCTAGGATCTCAAAAGCCAAGGAGATAATTGTGGGCACTGAAGTTGGATTACTGCATAGACTGAAAAAGGAAAATCCGGATAAGATGTTCTTTCCTGCATCAGAGTTAGCTGTCTGCCCCAATATGAAGTTAACAACTTTGGAGAAAGTATTGTGGTCGCTTGAAGACATGAAGTATGAAGTCCGGGTTCCTCAAGCAGTTGCGATGAAGGCTAGAAAAGCCGTTGAAAAAATGCTGGTAATTCATTAGGGCAACTCAAATTAGATGAGCTAACAAGAATAATGCTTCTGTACAATCATTCTTAGCTAAAGAAAACCAGTGCCTGCTTAAAGACTAAAGCTTTGGGGGTATCAGATAAATACGAAGTTGCCCCTTTGTCACTTTCAAGCTAATTTTCCGGCTTATTTCAGCTATAGCGGAAACAGCTAGTAGATTTCGTATTCCACCCTTTCTTACGCCCAAAACCAGTTCAGCTGATTCCTTAGTGAGTTCAACTTCCAAGTGGGTGACTTTCCATTGCTCCGAGTCGAGTATGATTCCCTTGACTTTGCCAACCTCCAAATCCTCGCACATGATCTTCTTTTCTAAAATCTCTTCACCCTTCAAGTCCAAGTTGATCACGCAATTGGTTTGAGGCCAAAATCATAAAAGATTTCCGGTTTTACTTCAACGCACGCATATAAGGACAGGTCGAAAAACTCTGAGAGAAGACAAAAGCTCCACGCTTATATAAACGTGGTTTTCTTGGTCTTAGGTAAGCGCGCGCATACGATTCTGTATTGAAAAAGGTGTAACCGCATGCAACTAATCGTATTAGGATCTGGTGGATCCACAACCATTCCTAGGCCTGGATGTGGATGCCGAGTGTGTTCTGAAGCAAGATCAAAGGGGATACCGTACGCTCGCACTGGATCATCTATGTTCGTGAAAGAGTTGAATCTGCTTTTTGACACTCCTGAGGAGATTGCGTGTCAGTTGAACAGAGAAGGAATCAATGAGATTGACTATATATTCTATACTCACTGGCATCCGGATCACACTTTCGGCATGAGAATAGTGGAGAGAATGTACAAGTTCTGGTTAAGCATGTTTGTGAATGGAAAAGCTCCTAAGAAGAAAGTCAAGATTTGTGCCAGTCATAATGTTATGAAGGATCTGAAATCTATGGGCTATTCAGGAGGATCGTTTTTTACCTACTACGAGAAATCGGGTCTCATAGATACAATAGATCTTGTAAATGAGCAACCCTTTAAGATTGGAAACTTCGTGATAACTCCCTTCGAGACTAAGACCACTTATAATTACTCCACCGTATTCTTGATTCAGGAAAATGGCAAGAAAATTGTCTACGCGCCTTGCGATGTAAAACCCTTTCCTGTTAACCCGCAACTATGTGATCTGGATCTATTAATCATCGGATCGTTCCACTTGGAAGGACCATTGAA
>JAUWDF010000076.1 GCA_030608925.1 Candidatus Bathyarchaeota archaeon
AGGTTTGGCTGCTCGTGCTGGAAGATTTTTTCCAACAGATGACTGTGCCATTTGCATTCAATCCCCAGCATCAGATGTTAAAACTATTACCCACACTTCAAGGAAATGTGTATACCGCTCTGGCTTGAGTGAAATCCCTAACCTAAATATGTACATCAACTCGAAAGTTATGGATGTCAAAGGAGAACCTGGAAATTATAAGGTCACTATAGAAAAGAAACCACGCTTCGTAGACGAAGAGAAGTGTGTTCGCTGTGACCTATGCGTTGCAGCTTGCCCAGTTGAAGTGCCCGATGAATATAATGCAAAACTAAACACTCGAAAAGCTATCTACATAAACACTCCAAGTGTCCACCCTCCAGTATATGTCATAGATGAGAGCGTTTGCAGGTTCCACGACTGCGCAAAATGCGTCGATGTATGTCCAACCAATGCTGTGAACCTAGAGCAAAAAAGTGAGCAAGTAACTCTAAATGTGGGAAGCATTGTTGTTGCCACTGGATTCCAAGAGTTTGACTCCAGCATAATAAAAGAATATCATTATAAAGAATATCCAAATGTCATAACTAATCTTGAGCTTGCTCGAATGATCGATGGCTTTGGTCCCACAGGTGGAGCAATTCTGCGTCCTTCAGACCTGAAGCCAGCTAAGAAAATTGTGATGATCCAATGCGTTGGCTCAAGAGATAAACGCTACAATTCCTATTGCTCAAGTGTATGTTGCATGATTTCCCTGAAACATGCCATGCTAATAAAATCTACTAGTCCCAACGCTGACATCACAATATGCTATATAGATATCCGAACCACCGGAAGAGAACATGAACACTACTATGAGGACGCCAGAGAAATGGGGATCAAGTTTGTTAAAGGTCGACCTGGGGAAATCCTTGAAGACTCTGAAGCAAACAGGTTAGTAGTCGACGTTGAAGACTCCCTTCTAAAAAGAGTGATTGAACTAAAGGCTGACTTGGTGGTATTAGCTCCTGCTATGATACCTGCAGAAGGTAGTGTAGAGTTAGCAGAGATGCTTGGTATCGACTTAGATGAAGATGGCTTTTTCAAAGAGTACAATGCTAAACTAAGACCAACTGAAACTAAACTAAGGGGTATATATCTAAGTGGAGGGGCAACCTTCCCAAAAGATGCACCATCAACCTCACTCCATGCTCATTCAGCTGCATTGAAGTCTGCAAAATTCTTGAGTAATGGCAAAATAATCAAGGATCAGAAAACCGCGATTATCAACGACGAATATTGTGGAGACTGCCAGTTTTGCCCAGTCACGTGCCCTTATGGGGCTATTAGCTTGGAAAAGACAACAGAAGACCATTTTGTTGCTAAGGTTTCAGACCTATTATGTGAAGGATGTGGTATCTGTGTGGGGACTTGTCCCCTCAATGCCATTGAACTTCGGCATTCAAGACCGACCCAAATGAGAGCTCAGATGAAGGCTCTTATGTCAGTGAATGGCACATCAAAACCGCTAGTTCTAGCCATTTGTTGTTCGGAATGTGGTCACGCGGCTGTGGATTCATCAGGCATGGCGATGATGCAATATCCCGCCAATGTTAGAGTCATGAGAGTTCCCTGCACAGGTATACTGCAAGTCCACCAACTGCTTGAAGCCTTCAGATTCGGCGCTCAAGGGGTAATGGTAGTGGGGTGCAAAAACGACGGCTGTCATTATGAAGAAGGAAGCCAGAATGCTAGAAAGAAGATTGAAACATCCAAAGTTTTACTTAGAGAATTTGGAGTGGAACCTGAACGTTTAGAGATGTTCAACATGGTCTTTATAGAAGGAGACAAGTTTGCTGAAGCAGCCCAAATGATGACAGAGAGAGTGAAAAAACTGGGAAGACTGAAAATCATGGGAGCAAACTAAGGAGGAAGTGAAGGTAATGGAACAAGTAAATTCAGGAACAACACTTACTCAGGACTTCTCTATCAAAGTTTCTGATCACATGGGAGGCGAAACTTTGAAACACTGCTACCAATGCGGAACATGTGTGAGCAGCTGTCCAGTAGCAAAACTCACTTCTAGTTTTAACCCTAGAGAACTAATTAAACTAGCCCTTATGGGAGCTGAGGAAGAAATCATCTCAGGTGAATCAATATGGCTCTGCTGCTCATGCTACAACTGTCAGGAAAGGTGTCCACAAAAAGTCGAAATCGCTGACGTCTTCTATGCCTTGAGAAACATAGCCCTCAAGAAAGGTTACATTCCAAGTGTGTACTCAAAGTTCTCTACAGCCCTCTTTGACGAAGGTCGGGTAGTCACAATTTCGAGGTTTGTGGAAAACAAAAGAGTAACTCTGGGATTGCCTTCCCTAAAAGAAGTAGGTCTTGATAATTTGAGAAAGATACTGCAAGCAACTGGTTTTGTAAGACTGGAGGAGAAGGAGGAAGAATAATGACGAGTTACGCCCTCTTTCTAGGCTGCACAATACCTGCTCGCCAGCCAAACTACGAGTTATCAGCTAGGAAAGCTTTAACCAAACTGGGAGTTGATCTAGTTGACTTGGCTAACATGAGCTGCTGTTGCCCTCCGCCAATACAATCCATAGATATGGTGACCAGTTTGGCAGTAGCTGCAAACAATATAAGCATAGCAGAAGCCGCAGACCTAGATATATTGACATTATGCAGTGGTTGCTTTGAATCTCTAGCAATGGCCAATACACTGTTGAGAGAAGATAACAAACTGAAGACTAAGATTAATGATATCCTTTCAAAAGCAGGAAACGAGTTTCGCGGTAGTATACAGGTGAAACATTTTGTCCAAGTGCTAAAAGAAGACATAGGATTTGAACGTCTCAAACAAAGTGTAATCAAACCTCTAAATAATCTAAAAGTCGCTGCTTTTTATGGATGCCATGCTCTCCGACCGAGTAACCTTCTGAAACTTGATGATCCGGAACGACCAAGTATTCTAGAGAACCTGATTGAAGCATTAGGTGCGGAAAATGTTGTGTACAGAAACAAACTTAAATGCTGTGGAGGGCTACTGAGAGGTTCATCTGACGAATTAGCCCTTGACTTAGCAAGAGAGAAGGTCTTAAATGCTACCAAAGCTGGTGCCGATTGTATTTCAACTCTTTGCCCATTCTGCTTTGTGGCACTTGATATTGGGCAAGTGCAGATGAAGCGGAAATTCGAGGGAACTTATGATATGCCTATAATTCACTACTCGGAGCTTTTAGCTATGGCACTTGGAGTTGACCCGAAAAGTCTTTCACCAGAAATTCACCGCATAAAGCTAGATAAAGTCCTCAGCAAGATAATGTGAGGTCAGATTCAACAGATAAATCCATCATTTCTATCCCTTTGTAGGAGCGACAGAGGAGTCACCTGCCTGAGTAAACTAAATAGTGATGCGCGCGCATGCTGAGGTTTAGGAGACAAAATGAACCCTAACACGAAGAGCGTTACTGTGTCGAAGATTGATGTCATAGCTTCGCAGATGAGCAAAAAGGAAGATCTTGTAGCACGAGAAGTTCCAGTACATATATTCATCGGCTCAATTCATTTCGTTTCCATACTTTGTTCCCCCTCAAAATTGAAGGACCTGATAATTGGATATCTACTCGGAGAAGGCTTGGTAAATTCAGTTGAAGACATTCTTAAAGTAGTATTTGAGGAGGGAAATCGTTGCCATGTGACTATAAAACAAGCCAACGTGGGGGAGCACATTACAATTTCGAAGCCTTTCTCAAGGCTGATTGTTTCCTCATGTGGTAATGTGAGTTATGGATCGCTTTCTGAGTTGCTCAACCAGATTCAACTCAATCCGTTATCCGACTGGCGGATGAAACCTCAGACGATTTCCGAATGCGTTCGAAGTTTGAACGTTCGAGCAAAAATCTTCAGGGAAACCGGTGGCGTACATGTTGCTGCTCTGTTCAACCGAGATGGAGCGCTAGTAGTCTTAGCTGAAGATGTTGGTAGACACAACGCTGTTGACAAAGTTATTGGCAGCGCGACCGTAAGTGGAGAAAACCTGGAAGAATGTTTCCTAGCTCTGAGTGGACGAATAACCGGAGATATAGTGTTGAAAGCAGCGCGTGTGGGAATCCCAATCCTAGCATCACTATCTGCAGCTGTCGATTCAGGTCTAGAGGTGGCTGAGAAAGTTGGTGCGACTCTAATAGGATTTGTGAGAGGGAGAAGAATGAATGTTTATACGTGTCCAAAGAGAATCGACATTAAATCAATGGACTCAAATGTGTGACCATTATTTGAGAGTAATTTTGAATGTGAGAACATGTCACATCTGCTCGGGTCATTAACATTTTCTCTTTTAAGAAAGGTGTGATTTATTGGAAAAAACAGCGGTGATCCTTGCGGGTGGATTTTCCAGACGGTTTGGGCAAGATAAGGGTTTTCTCATGTTGATGGGAAAGCCTTTGATTCTTCATGTTCTTGACAAGGTTTCGACCATAGTCAATCAGGTCCTAGTTATCGTAAGTTCGAAGAGTCAAGATAAGACTTTCACACAGATTTTAAGTTCAGATGTGGAAGTAGTGGTGGATAAATACAAAACGCAAAGTCCTCTTGTTGGCGCCCTAACTGGATTCAAAAAAGCAAGAGGAAAATATTGTCTATTACTACCGTGTGATACTCCACTCCTCTCAATTCAAGTCATTTTACTTCTGTTAGATTTATGCATCAATAACGATGCAGCCATTCCTCGCTGGCCAAACAAATACATTGAACCCCTTCAAGCTGCCTATCGAACAGAGCCAGCTCTCGTCGCTGCAGAAAGTGCCTTAAAAAGAAGCAAAAGGAGGATGCATTCCATGATCACCCATTTGAGAAAAGTCAATTATGTACCAACTACAAAACTCAAACAGATAGACCCGAAACTTACGACATTTCTTAACATCAACACACCCAGAGATATGAGAAAAGCAGAAGAAACCATTCTAGCAATGCAATCAAAACCTTCAAAGACATTATATGCAAACATGAACACCAAGAGCGCGCGTGCATTATGGATTGCTGGCAATGAAAAAGAAAAAGATCTTTCCAAAAGCTTATTGTCGACTCGAAAAGCAACATGGTCGTGATCCAAAGGCTACTGTACT
>JAUWDF010000212.1 GCA_030608925.1 Candidatus Bathyarchaeota archaeon
CAAGGATCCTACGAAGGATGTGCATTCTTCTGAAACCCTCAATTTTACGATCTATGAAGCCTTCGATAATTTCGTGTCTGAGGAGTTGTTCGTAAGCATCGGCGTTTTCAGGCGTGGTCCAACCATGCCATATTCGACTAATCATAAATAATTATGCAACGACACACTGTATATATCTTACCCGAATATCTTCGGGTTAATTAACGCGCAGAATTTGCATAGCTCGTACTTCATATACTAGTCCAAGCATCCAGTCCAGCGTTATGAATTCCAAGAAAGACTCGCGGGTTAATGGTTTGGTGGGACCGGCGAGAATTGAATCTCTAGTCCTTGCGCTGTAACTTAATCGATGATTTTATCATTATCGTTTTGTTAAACATCAAAGGTGAATGATTTGAATGAGTTACCGTACTACAGGATTCCCGAGACACCCGAGAACATGACAGCCACCACGGTCCTGATCAGGCTCCTAGACGGGCTTGGTTTCAGGTACAGGTGGGCAACAGAGGGACTAAGGGCTGAGGACATGGAGTTCCAGCCATGTAGCACCAGCATGAAGGTCTGGGAGCTGCTTGCCCACATACATTGGCTGCTAATTGTCTCGGAGGAATTCATCACAGGGAAGGAGCTAGAGAAAGGCGCGCGCACAGGGAAGGAGCTAGAGAAAGGAACACAGATGAGGCTTGACGAGAGGAGAAAGAAAACACTTGACACGGTTGTGAGGATCAGGGAGGCACTCCTCGAGTTGGACGATGAAAATCTTGAGAACAGGATGTATAGCCCACCTTGGGACGAGAGGGAGTTTCCCATCTGGAACCTAATCAACGGCCCCCTTAGCGACGTGCTGACCCATGTCGGTCAGATCGCCTCATGGAGGAGGATAAACGACAACCCCATCCTCGGGGCGTTTGTATTCTATGGAGAGCCTCCCGCTCGCGCGCATCCTAGTACCTCATATACTACTTCCAGCACCCAGTCCAGCGATGAAGAACAATAAAGGCTCGCGGGTTAATGGTTTGGTGGGACCGGCGAGAATTGAACTCACTCTCTCTTTTCTATAACACGGGTGGTGATATCACTACACCTTTATCGATGGTGTGAGGCGCGCGCTACAAGAAGCACTATCGCTTGTTTTTCAGTTGTGCTAAAAAACAATGAGCACGGATAAATAACAATTATTAATTAGGATATTCTTGATGTTGCTCGATTTCCAGCTTTATCAATTGCCGTAATCATGATTTCACCATTTGGTTTTTCCAACTCGTACAGAAAAGGCTTACTTTTCAATATTTGTGGTTGATGTTCTACTTTTCCAACAAGTTCTCCATTAACACAAACCTCATAATGCGAAATCGGATCGTCACCTGCTATAGCACTATACCAAGTAACTTTATTCTCTACCAACTTCACATCTCTTGGTCCTGAAAGTCCAACCTTATCAAAAGTCATGAAATAGTTACTATCTGGTCTAAGTGCTTCCGTATGCTCTTCAATCATTTTGCGTTCTTCGACTGATAATCCATCAGGCTCAATTTGTGCAGCAATATAATTCTGCACCAGCTGACATTTAACCGGATCTTCGTCAATGTGCCCAATCCCAATAATTACTGTATGGACCCCAGGAGTGGTAAGAGCATATTCAATTAACACTTTGCTCGAAAGCTCAGGTGTACCAACTTTCCTAAAGACATCAGCAGGAGTCCGTGAATAACGAGGCTCTTTACCATACATTGCAGCATCAGCAAAAACCTTCATACCAATAATTCCTAGTCCTTTTGCTTCAGCAACAGGAATTACATTGTGCTGCATGTTCATTTTTGTTTTATCATTTGCGTTTATAGCAATTAACATACCATCTAAAATCCCAAATTCATCACGTTGAATCATGTCCATCATTGCAGGAGGATTTGTGTGACCTGAAAAGCCAATGTGTTTAATCAGTTTCTCATTCTTTGGGTTCATCTCAGTGTGATTGGTTCCATCTCGTAGATCACGTAATGCAACTAGGGCTCCAAAGTTATTATTTGGGTCGAGTGGTGTTTCCAGTCCTTCATACAGTACATCCACTTCTTCAGTGCTTTGTAATGTGTGGCAAAGCACCATGTCTAAATAAGCGCCGTCGGGATAGCTTCCTTCTCCATCACCAAAGATTTGTGTGAGTGAGCGTTTTACGTCATCAACAGCGCATAGGACATTTTCTCCGTTTGAGATGTTTCTTACGTTTTGTTTAATAGGCCATCCGGGTTTTCCCCAACGCATTGCAGTTTTACTTGTTAACCAGATTGATTCTCTAAGTTTTTTGTCGTAGTTTTTTTCGCCTGGAATTAGGTTTAATTGTTTGAAGGCTTTGTTGAAATTCAGTTGACTGCCGTCATATAGATTTGAGGTGTCGAAATAGTTTATTCCCAGTTTGAAAGCTTTGAGAATTATTGCTATAGGGTCAACATCGTTTGGTGTCCACTGTATTGAGGCTTGACCACCAAGAGCAAGTGTGGTTACATCAAACTCAATTTTACCGAATTTTCGTTTCATAGGGGCTGGAAGATTTTCTATGTTGCGTTCACTGGGAGACATTATTGATACAGCCGTATTGGAAGCTTATGAACTATTAAGGTTCTTCTTGAAACTCGCGCATATCAGCATTGTACTTCATATACTACCTTCCTAGTCTAGACCAGCGTTATGACCGACATTAATAGAAATGACTCGCCAGTTCGGAGGTTGGTGGGACCGACGAGAATTGAACCCGCGCGCGCGCACCATCATTTGGGTTTCAGAATGTGTTTGGAAATGGCTCAAC
>JAUWDF010000095.1 GCA_030608925.1 Candidatus Bathyarchaeota archaeon
CTGCTTTTCCTTCATCAGTTTCAGGATATCTGTGGTCTGTTTGAATCTAGGCATTCCACTAATTACCTTCTTGGCTATGATGTCACATGGTTGTAAAGGCTGTCTCCTATTAAGTTTGCTGAGTATAACAGTTGGTTGCACTCACACATTCTTACGGATGGCGACGTCGTTAATTCCAGCGACATGTTTGTTTGACTGTACAACTACTGCTGGATTCCTGAAAGGAAGCTTTAAGAACTTGATATACAATCCATATTCGAATTTACTCTTAAGAGTAGAGTGTCAATGGCAAAATTCAAGATAATTCTCGCCGATCCTGAAACAGGGGAGTCTAAAATAGTTGAAATAGAGGGTTCTCGTGCAGTTCCACTTGTAGGAAGACGAATAGGTGAAGAAATTGATGGAACTGCAGTCGGATTGGGCGGGCATAAGCTTCGGATCACAGGAGGATCCGACAAAGACGGTTTCCCCATGCGACACGACATACATGGTGGAGTGAGAACCCGTGTTATTATAACCAATGGAGTTGGATTCCATTCAACTCGTAAGGGAGAACGTAGAAGGAAGACTCTTCGTGGAAGTACCATTACTGAAGAAATCGTGCAAATTAACATGAAAATTTTGGAGAAACCAAGAAAAGCTACAAAGACTAAGGCGGAAAAGACTGAGACTAAGGAAGTTCCGAAAGGATCGCCACCAAAACATGTAGAAGCAACAGAGAAAACAAAAATTGAAGAGGAACAGAAACTCGATAAGAAACCCGAGAAAAGCAGTGACTGAAATTAAGGATTAGACCTTCTACGCTCAACTCTCCAACAATAAATCGCGGTTTATCAAACAGCTCTCGATCAAGAGGTTGAGGTCTGAGTACATTCAGTGAACGTGCGCACAAGCCTTTTTAGCATAGATATCTATCTTCCTACACCAAAGCGATGGAAACGAGTGAAGATGCCCGGTAAAAACGTGACTTTGCCTATTCAACCAGAAGTCAACATTGGAACTATTGGTCATGTTGACCATGGGAAAACTACCCTCGTGCGAGCCTTATCAGGTGTATGGGCAGCGAGACATAGTGAAGAAATTCGGAGAGGCATAACAATAAAACTAGGATACGCTGATGCACCCATCTACAAATGTCCAAAATGTAATGAACTTGACTGCTTTTCAACAAAACCCATATGCCAAAATTGTGGCTCAAAATGCGAATTTCAGAGAGGTGTCAGTTTTGTAGATGCGCCTGGTCATGAAGCATTAATGGCGACCATGCTCTCCGGCGCAGCAGTTATGGATGGGGCAATACTTGTGATTGCTGCTGATGAACGTTGCCCGCAACCTCAGACTAGAGAACACTTAGCAGCCCTTGAGGTTGTCGGATTAGACAAAATAATCATAGCGCAAAACAAGATAGATATTGTTGAAGAGAAAAGAATTCTCGAGAATTTTGAAGAAATTAATAAATTCGTTAAGGGAACCATTGCACAAGAAGCTCCAATTATTCCAATATCCGCTCAACATTCAGTCAATATAGATGTACTCATTAAAGCTATGCAAGAATATATTCCCACACCTGAACGGGATCCCTCGAAACCACCGCTTATGTATATTGTCCGGTCTTTTGACATCAACAAACCTGGAGCACTCATCGAGGATTTAGCTGGAGGGGTCATAGGGGGTAGCATCATCCAGGGAAGATTCAAGCTTAATGAAGAAGTTGAGATTCGTCCGGGTGTAAGGATAGAAAAGCAAGGGAGAAGCACATATCAGCCTTTATTAACTAAAATTGTCAGCCTAAAGGCTGGCGGGAGAAGTGTCAAGGAAGTGCAAAGTGGAGGACTAGTGGGAGTAGGAACAACATTAGACCCATCTTTGGCTAAAGCAGATAGTCTTACCGGCAACCTAGCTGGATTACCTGAAAAACTTCCTCCAATAGTCTCAGAGATTACAATGGAAACCAATTTTTTTGAGCGTGCAGTGGGAACCAGAGAAATGATTACTATAGATCGAATACTTCCCAAGGAAAACCTTCTCCTCGACGTGGGAACTACAATCACAACTGGAACAGTAATTTCTGTAAAGAAAGACACCGCTACAGTCAAACTTTCTCGCTCAGTCAGTGTCGAGAAAGGAATGAGGGCAGCCATGAGCAGGAGAATAGCTGGAAGATGGCGACTAATAGGATACGGTATAGTGCAATAAACCTCATATACGAAGTATTTCACGAGACAAGCCTTAGTGCGAGCCAATTAGCTTGACAGTGAAAAGAAACACAATACCCCTACAGGTCATATTTGATTCCAGCTTCCTATTCATTCCATCTCAATTCAACGTCGACATTTTTGAAGAGATGGGAAAGGTTCTGAATCGAAGGTTTGAACCAATTATAACCACTCCAACCTACAAGGAATTACAGAAAATCGCAGGTCTTAGCTCACCTAGATTGAAACGGCAAGCGACCTTGGCTCTGAAATTCGCAGAGAAGTGTCGTAAGATCAATGTGGAAAAGAGGAGGAACGAGCTACATGACGAAGTATTAGTTCGAGTTGCATCTGAAATGAGATGTTGTGTTGCCACAAATGATAGAGACCTGAAAAAGAGGATCAGAAAATTAGGCTTGCCAGTTATCTATCTGAGACAAAAATCTCATCTAGCAGTTGAAGGGGCTGTCTAGATACTTCTCCGTGAACTCACCTAGTCTACACAGCAGTCTTTCACACTTCTCTGGTCTCTTATACACTTCAGAAAAGCTTTTTAAAATGCCCCTGAAGTTTATGTAACTCACAGCCTGTATTAGGCTGAGGAAAAATCCTAATGTTCAAGCTTCTCGCTTTGGAAGATACGATCCGTATACCACCAAACAGGTTTGGTGATCCCCTCAAAGATGCAGGTCACGAGCAGTTGAAACTGAAATATGAAGGCATGGTAGACGAAGAATTAGGCTATGTGATTGCCGTGGCTGATATAACCGTGAACCCTACAGGAAAAATTATACCTGGTGATGGAGCAACCTACCATAGAGCTTCCTTCTCACTTCTAACATTTCAACCGAAGATTCAAGAAATCATTGAAGGAGAAGTGGTGGAAATCGCTGATTTTGGCTCCTTCATACGAGTTGGCCCTGTCGACGCCCTACTTCACGTATCTCAACTAATGGATGATTATATTTCCTACGATGAAAAACAGAGCGTGCTAATGGGGAAAGAAAGCAAAAGGCGACTCACAGCAGGAGACCATGTCAGAGCGCGAATAACTGCAGTTTCTCTAGCTCGAGGTGGAGGCTCTGGCAAGATTGGAGTAACCGCAAGACAACCATTTCTCGGTAAACTCGAGTGGATCAGTGAAGAAATACGAAAAATACGAAACGAGACAGATATAGAAAAACACCATGAGAAGAACGTCAAAGAGGATAAAAAGAAATGACTACTGAAAAAGCATGCCATGAATGTCACACAATAACAACTGAAACCCTCTGTCCAAAATGCAAAAAAGCAACATTGAGCGATGATTTCAGCGGTGTTGTCACAATCATCGATCCAGAAGGCTCTGAAATAGCAAAAGTAATGGAAATCACCCAAAAAGGACGATATGCTCTACGGGTCCGATAACACCCACCCAAATCATTTGAAGTTCTGTGACCATGAATTCCTGATTAATACCACACACTAAAGGAAGAGCATGAATTACAGGTGATCAACATCCGACACCTGACACCCCGACTACGAAAGGAACTAAAAAAACCATTAGGCATCTTGCTAAACGGTCCCAAAAAGGAAATAATGAAAATTCTGAAGACAATGGTGGAACAAGACAAACCCGCAAAAATAGCCAGTGTAGGCGACCAAACTACTCAAGACTTAACTGATCACTCTCTACCCCCGGACATTCTAATCGTTGACAATAAGATAATGAGACAGAAAATACCTCCCATCTCCGCTACCGCTGAACTAGTTGTGAATGTGAAAAACCCCGCAGGAACAATAACCGAAGAAGCTTGGTTGGCTGTAGAAAAAGCCGCAAGAAATCCTGAACGAACTAAAATCATTGTGGAAGGCGAGGAAGATCTACTTGCCTTAGTCGCAATCCTAACCCTGCCAGAAAATTCCCTCGTATTATATGGACAACCACCTAACAAAGGGATTGTAGTTGTCAAGACAAACTCCAAAAATAAAACAAGAGCCCAAGAAATCATTGCAGAAATGACGGAAGAGTAAGATAACGTCAGACCTTTAAACACAAGTCATTTGGAACTCATCTTCTTGACGAGTCAATTAAACTTTATAAGGACAAATAGGCTTTTCTGTGCCATAACTTTGACAGTGGAAGAGCATAACCTTGAAGGTCAAAATCTTATCCAAGAAACTCAACCCCTTGCTAAGGAGAGAAGAAGTGATTTTCGAAGTTGACCATAGGGAAGAAGGCGAAACTACTTCTCGACCGGAAGTAAGAGAAAACTTAGCACACCAGCTAAAATCCAAGGTGGACTTGGTTTTTATCGAGAAGATGATTACAAAAACTGGAACTAT
>JAUWDF010000178.1 GCA_030608925.1 Candidatus Bathyarchaeota archaeon
GAAGGAGGCGATAATTATTGGGAATTAAGCAAACACTTAATTATCCATTGATGAGGGAACTACAACAAATTGGACTCATTAGTCCAGAGTTTATTGTTCAGGGTCCATTTGGTATCGAACAGGAAGTAATTACTGGTGGTAACGCAACGTCTACCACTCTTAAGTATTCAATAGTAGATGAAGGCATTATTGGTTGTCTTTGTTTTGACCTTTCAGGAAACACACTAACAATGTTGGCCGAAGGTACTGATTTTACTGTATCCGGGACAACATTTACTTTTGTTGGTGACAAAAGCGGTAAGATTATAATCTTTACTTACTGCTATGATGTACCTGCTTCTAGTTCATCTAGTTCTGTGAGTTCTTCTAGTTCTAGTAGTTCTAGTGTATCAAGCGAAAGTTCTGTGAGTTCTTCTAGTTCTAGCTCTTCTAGTAAGAGTAGTGTTTCTAGCTCTTCTAGTTCTTCTAGTTCAGTATCTAGCGAATCTAGTGGAAGCAGTTCATCTAGTTCATCGTCATCAGCCTAGAAGGAGGATGTAAATGTTAAGTGATCAGAGAACGATTAAGTTAGGCGAGATTAGGATTGCTTCATCCTCCACTAGGCAGGACCATGATGATATTCACTATTTATGGAAGATGCATAAAGCCCTGAGTATTCTATTGAGTAATGAAACGATAACGGTATCAGAGAAAGAACTTTCTGATGCACATGAAAGCATTGTTCAAAACATGGTAGATACAGGGCTTGGTCATTGGTTTAATGACTGGGAACCTTCATTGGACAGCACTCTTCCAGAAGATCTTAAACTCGCCAGTGATGGGTACAATCCTCCTGATGGTAAAGGATTATTGAATCTAACTGCCGAAGAGGAGGGAGAGAGACTATTTTATGAAGAGTTCGATGCTTTACAGTGTTGGACTGCTCCTACTAAACGCAAGGATGTTCCTAAAAATCATTTCTTTGATCCTACAAACAAAAAATACCCATACAAAAATTCAGATGGTACTATCAATTGTGGAGGTGTTCTAGCGGCGAAACAGGCTGCTGCTGGAGCAAGAAGTGGGAAGAAAGCTTCTGCTTCAGTTAGGTCAAAGATAAATCGCGTATGGAAGAATTCTTGCGATGGGAAGAAAAAAGATAAGGAGAAAGATAAAAAAAAACTAATTAGGCACGAACTCGCTAGGACAATCTTCTTTAAAGATATGACCAAAGAAGATTGGATTAAGGCTTGGAAGGGAAAACCACATTTTGGAAATTCTTTAGTTCCTTCTAAACTTGCTAAAACCATTATAAGGGAGGATAAAGAAAATACTAGTAAGAGTAATATTTTGGAAATTGGTTGTGGAAATGGAAGAGATTCTTTGTATTTTGGCAAGCAAGGTTATAGTGTTATTGGAATAGATATTTCACCTGATGCTATAAGAATTGCTGAGAAGAATAATAAACTCAACAATGTTGTTTTTGAGGTTGGGGATGCCGAAGAACTTGATTTTGATGATGAATATTTTGATGTTGTTTATAGCTTATCGGTTCTGCATTCTACCAATTTAGAGAAAAGCATCAAAGAAGTTTCTAGAGTACTAGTAAGTAATGGCCTTGCTTTATTTTATCTGTATAATAAAACAACTTATACAGATAAAGATGGAAACAATAAGATAGAAGTTAATTTCAATATTGGTGATTTTGAAAAGACTTTAGGAAAGAACAACTTAAGAATCTTAGACAAATTCAGGAATATGTCTGATAATGAACCAAATGATGATGACGATGGATATCATGTACATTCAATCTATGTTTACTTATTACAGAAAGGCCAATAATAATGAGTGGTGAATGCACATGGAAGAAGATAGATGGTAGATGGCGTTGTCAGGCAGAACAATGTACACACTGGAAGGAAGGAGGTATTTGTGGAATTGGTAAGGTATCTTTAAGTTGTGATGCTAATGATTGTAAGTGGAATGTCGAGATTGTTCCTGGAATTTATGGATGTCATTCCATGGATGTACATTTAGATGCTGAAGGTAAGTGTCTAGGTTTTGAAAAAAAGAAGTAAAGGAGGTACTATCGTGTTGAAAGTGTTGAAAGATAGGTTCTTTAGTACAATCCAGCTTGGCGACGACACTGATATTGTTCTTGAAGAACTTGTAGACGTTGAAATGCTTCGTGTTGGTACTTTTGATCATCCAGTACATGGCGAACTTGATATAACTGAAGAGTTACTTTCCTCTATAAAGAGTAATTTTGATGCGAATACTCTCAAGAGGGATGTTAGTTTTGACTGGAATCACAATCAAAAAGAAGCTTCGGCGTGGCTCAAGGAATTAGAAGTTATAGATGGTGTTCTTGTCGGTGGCGTCAAATTCACTAAGAAAGGGTTGGAAAGCATTGAGGAAGAAGAATATGGTTATTTCAGCGTTGAGTTTGTTGATGACTATACTGATGCAGAAACCGGAGATAAATTCGGTCCTACTCTGACTGGTGGTGCTTTAACCAATAGACCCTTCATTACAGACCTTAAGAAAATTGAATTTTCTAATGAGGATTTCGAAGGGACCGTCTTCAGATTAGAGGAGGGAAATGTGAAGAAAAAGAAAAAGGTAGATAGGGAACCAGTGGTTAATAAAGACTTGACCACGAAGCTCCAGGTGGCCGAAGATGCCAAGAAACAATTGGAGGATGAGATAGAAGATCTCAAAGTAAAACTTGAGGAGAAGCCGCCTGTTGACAACAAACAACTTTCTGATCTTATAGAAACAATGAAGCAGATGAAGGAAGCAAATAAAACCTTAACACAGACTGTTGAGGATCTCCAAGGTAATGTTTCTGAGAAGGATAAAGAAGCTAGAAAGTTGAGAGTTGAGGCTAAGTGTGATAAGTTAATGTCTGATGGGGGTCATCATCCTTCAGTTATTTTAGTTGCGAAGGAGATTATGCTTGTCGATAATGAAGATACCAAGGTTATAAAGTTATCTGAGGTTATTGGCAAGGATGAAGATGGCAAAGATAAAACTATTGAAACTGATCTCAGTGTAACTGAGGCACTTGAGAAATTGCTAGAAGCAATTCCTATGACTCAACGTGCAGATGTTACCGAAAGAACCGTAACCAAGAAAGATGTACAGCTTCAGGAAGAAGCCGAGGATGCCGGGATTAAGAGATCTTTTAAGAAGAAA
>JAUWDF010000199.1 GCA_030608925.1 Candidatus Bathyarchaeota archaeon
TTTCCATATTCATCGACTTTTACTCGTGCTCCAGCTTTTAGCTTCTTAATCTCTATCTTAGAAAGATTACCATAATTCCCGAATTTTGAAACATCGTAATAGATGGAACCGTCATCGCTCCGATAGGCGTAACCTTTTTCAAGTAATTCCTCAATGAGCTTCACCATTTCTTCTATATGTTCGGTTGCTTTAGGATTTATGTGGGCTCTCCTTATGTGCAATAGCCGGAGATCTTCAAAAAATGCATCCACATACTTCTGAGTATACTGCCTAAGAGAGAGCCCCTCCTTGTGCATACCCTTAATAGTCTTGTCATCAACGTCTGTGATGTTCATAACATGCTTTACTGTAAAACCTCTGTACTCAAGCCATCGTCGCAGAAGATCCACAAAAACATAAGCTCTGAGATTTCCTATATGGGCAAAATCGTATACAGTTAGCCCACAACTATACATGCGAACCTTGCCCTTCTCCAGAGGTTTAAAAACGTCTTTTCTTCGAGTTAATGTGTTAAAAAACCGTAGCATCAAAGATCGCAGTATCCCAATAGAATTCTGAAAGTTATGCTTTTCTATATTAGAATACGGGCGCTTCGGAACAGCGAACTAATATATATCTCAGCTGAAGAAGCACTCTTAGGTGTTCCAGTTTGAAGATTCGGGAACCTTCCGTTAAAGAAAAAATTCAAGAATTACGCAAAATACGAGAGGACGCAAAACTCGGAGGTGGGAAAAAGCGTATTGAAAAACAGCACGCTAAAGGAAAGCTAACTGCCCGAGAAAGAATTAACATTCTTCTGGATGACAACAGTTTCGTTGAACTAGATCCGTTTATCGTCCATAGATGCGCGGATTTTGGAATGGCAGATAAAAAAGTCCGCGGGGATGGTGTAGTGACGGGATATGGCACAATTGATGGACGTTTGGTCTACGTTTTCTCTCAAGATTTCACTGTCTTTGGAGGTTCCCTTGGCGAGATGTTCGCTAAGAAAGTGTGCAAAGTGATGGATCTTGCCATGAAAACGGGCGCGCCCCTAATTGGTTTGAATGACAGTGGCGGAGCACGTATCCAAGAGGGAGTCATCAGCCTTGGAGGATATGGCGACATCTTCTTCAGAAACGTTATAGCCTCGGGTGTAATTCCTCAAATCTCTGCAGTGATGGGGCCATGTGCTGGTGGGGCAGTTTACTCTCCAGCAATGACTGATTTCATTATTATGGTTAAAGACAGTAGTCACATGTTCATTACTGGACCAGAAGTCATCAAAACGGTATTAGGGCAAGAAGTTGACTTCGAGGAGCTGGGTGGAGCTCTGATGCATATGCAAACTAGTGGAGTCTGCCATTTTATGACCGAAGATGAAGAAGCATGTTTGGAGCTCATAAAAGAACTCCTCAGCTACCTTCCATCCAACAACATGGAAGACCCACCTGTTATAGAAATGGGCGATGACCCAAACCGCGTTGAGGGTTTTTTGGAGGAGATCCTACCAGATGATTCTGACAAACCATACGACATGAAGGAAATAATCACTGCAGTGACGGACAACGGAAAGTTCCTGGAAGTTCAGCGTCTTTGGGCACCAAACATTGTAGTTGGCTTTGCGAGATTGAATGGACGCTCGATAGGAATAGTAGCCAACCAACCTAAACACTTTGCGGGTGCATTGGATATTAAATCATCAACAAAAGCAGGTCGTTTCATACGCTTTTGTGACTCTTTCAACATTCCCATTGTTACCTTTGAAGATGTTCCAGGTTTTCTTCCTGGCATAGACCAGGAACAGGGTGGAATAATACGTCATGGATCAAAGCTTCTTTTCGCCTATTGCGAGGCTACTGTTCCAAAGATCACTGTAATCATTCGCAAAGCCTATGGAGGAGCATACGATGTTATGGGCAGTAAACACTCAGGTGGCGACATAAATTTCGCATGGCCTTCCGCAGAAATCGCAGTAATGGGTCCAGCAGGAGCTATCAATATTATTTTCAGAAAAGAAATTGCACAGGCAGAAAACGCTGAAGAAAAGAAGAAGGAACTCACCGCAAACTACAGGGAGAAATTTGCAAACCCTTACATCGCAGCCGAGAAGGGTTACATTGATGATGTAATCGAGCCAGCTCAAACAAGACCAAAACTCATTAGTGCATTAGAAATGCTCATCACCAAACGTGAGGCGCGACCCTCAAAAAAACATTCAAATATTCCACTATAGAGTGGGTTCACGCAGCTCACAACTGCTGGAAGGTATCTTAAAATATGTGCTATTAGCTGTTTACTAATCTAAAATGACTATAAATGGGATTTCTATTGGGAGCTAGAGTAAGCATCACCGACACAACCTTGAGAGACGCGCACCAGTCTCTGATGGCGACTCGAATGAAAACTGAAGCTATGATTCCAATTGCGGAAAAAATGGATCAGGTTGGATTCTTTTCTTTGGAAGTCTGGGGAGGAGCAACCTTCGATGTTAGCATACGCTACTTAAATGAAGACCCATGGATTCGGTTGCGTGAGTTAAAGAAGCATGTGAAAAAAACCTCATTACAGATGCTGCTTCGTGGACAAAATTTGGTTGGCTATAGAAATTACCCAGATGACGTGCTAATCAAGTTCGTAGAGAGAGCTGCAGCAAACGGCATTGACGTTTTCCGAATCTTCGACGCTCTGAATGACACGCGTAATTTGGAAACTGCAATTAGAACTGTCAAGAAAGTTGGTGCACATGCTCAAGGTTCCCTCTGTTACACTATCAGCCCAGTTCACACAATCGATTACTATCTAGAAGTAGCTAGACATTTAGCTGAGCTGGAATGTGATTCCATTTGCATTAAGGACATGGCAGGGCTCCTTATGCCTCGTGAAGCTTATGAGCTAGTTTCAGCTTTAAAGAGAAAAGTGGGTTTACCAGTTCATCTCCACTGCCACAGCACTAGCGGCACAGCCATGATGACATACCTGA
>JAUWDF010000216.1 GCA_030608925.1 Candidatus Bathyarchaeota archaeon
AGAAAATTCTCGATGAATTCCACAGTAATTCTTTTTTTCATTTGAGTCTCAGCTACACTGTCCAAACGCACTGATTGGTTGCTCATCAAGAATATATAAGTAAGCTGATTTAAGCATGCTTTTAGGTTTGGTAGCTTTTCATCATTTTACATACATCGCAGTAATGCATGCGTTGCAGGCTTTGGTAAGTTTTTATTCAATATGGAATGAGAGTTGGAAATAATCTACATGGCGAACGACAATATTCGTGCAGCGTCTGATGCGTCCTCAGCTTTGTCAGCAGCATTTTCAAGAAGCATTGTTATTTCTCTTAGAAGAAGCATAGCTGGAATTTTAATGTCACTGCTAATTATCTTGACTTCTAACTTCCTATAGATCTCGTCAACCATCTGTTCTGCTAATTCCACTTCTTTGGCTTTCTCCAAGGTTTTTGATGAACCATAGGATAATGTCAGAGCAGTTTCCCTAAGTCTCATAACTGTTTCCAAAACAACATCTGAGAGCTTCATGAGCTCTTCTTTTATGTCAGTTGGCACTTTCCATTCGTGCTCCATAATAGAAAGCACCCAGTAACCGATGCCTTCACAGAAGTCCGAGATTTCACTAACCAGATTTGTGAAACGCAGAAAGTCTTCTCGATTTATGAGTATGGCTCCTATTTGAGCGAGTTCTCTGGAAACTAATCTTCTTGCCACATCAACTTCCTCTTCAGCTGTTTTTATCTCGGAGAATACTCGTCTCGCATGAGTGATATCACTTATAGCGAAGCTATCAACCATTTGAGGGACTTTACGTGTGATATCCAACACTTTTCTAAGATGATCTTGACAAACGCTAAGAGCTCTTCGTTTTACACGTTCCTCGGTTTCTACAGGAAGGACCAATTTCTCACCCCAGAAAAATGCTTACTGGTAGTGTGATAGTATGTGTACATTCATTAAAAAAGCTAACTAAACTGTCATTGTTGACATGTGTTCTTACCGCTAATGTGCGTGAAGTCATTCTTGTGAAGAAAGTATGTGCAAACCTGCTGGGGCATTTTCTCTAATTTTACCCGAATTTGCTTCCATGAATCACGGTCTCTTATGGTCGCGGTATCGTCTTTCAATGTTTGGTAATCGATGGTAATGCATAGAGGTATACCAGCTTCGTCGGCGCGAGCGTAACGTCGCCCGATGGAGCCAGCTTCATCATATTCCACGAGGAGACCAACTTCTCTGAACATTTTCTGTACAGCACGCGCTTTTCTCGGTAGACCGTTTTTAGTGACCAGTGGGAAAACTCCTACTTGTAAAGGCGCAAGATCTCTTGGAAGCATCAAGATATTCCTGTCCTCCCGTTTGCTATAGGCATATTCTAGTGCAGCATATACAAGGCGATCCAATCCAAAGCTTGGCTCGATGACGTGAGGTATGAATCTTCGCCCCCTTTCCTCAATTTCCCTACGAACGATCTTCACGTGTTTGGGTAAGATCTTGAATGGTCCTGCCATGAAGAATCCATTCTCTTTCAGAGAGCTTTCAACATCCTTAACGACAGCTTCCTTTAGTGCAGCTACTACTCTTGTGGAATCTTTTTTGAAGGTGGGGCCAATTTCTGAAGGAATAGGTTCAACCACTAATTTTTCTGTACGTATTGGTTTCTCATATTCTTTAAACACTTGAAGGTCTACGCCGCTATGGCTCATATGTTGTGCCAGGTCATAGTTAGTGCGGCAGTTGTGACCTGAAACTTCCGTCCAACCCCATCTGTGGAGAAAGATTTCTTGGTCGTATCCTTGGGATGAATAGTGGGCTCTCTCCCATTCCAGTTTTTCCACGAAACGTTGCTTATCATCTGGAATTCCAAGTTCATTGAGAAAGCGTTTGGCTAAGACCATGAAGAAAGCCTGCCATTCCTCTCTAATGAAGTTCTTTTGAAGCGCTTCTCTAACCCTTATATTTACGGGTTCCTCCACGCCCTTTAGTTTATTCACAGCTGGAATTAGGTGGAGAGTATCCTCTTCTACTTCTGCAAGCATTGGACATCGAGATTCTTCAGGGTCGAAGAAAAACTCGATGTCAGCTATTGTAAACTCTCTTAATCTTATAAGCCCCTGTCTTGGTGAAATCTCATTTCTCAAGGCAACACCAATTTGAACAACACCAAATGGTAGCCTCTCACGAGCTACCTCATACATTCGCTTAAACTCCACAAAAATACCTTGAGCAGCTTCAGGTCTTCCATAACCAACTGATTCAGAGTAAGGACCAATTGTGGTAGTAAACATTGTCATGAAGTATTTTGGACGCTGCAATTTTCCTTGGCATTCAGGACATTTAATGTCATTTTGCTGAATTTCATTCGCTATTTCCGGAAGACCAAGCTTCTCAGTTTCAGTGTCACTCAGCCCGATTTGCTCTTGAAGTAAATGGTCTGCTCGGAATTTCTTCTTACACTTCGCGCATTGTACCATGGGCTCACGAAAAGCATCAACATGACCTGAAGCTTCAAATACTTTTCCAGGAGTCACAATGGAAGATTCCATTTCAAAAATGTGGAATGGTTCAATGAAAAACTGGCGGAATTTTGTTTCAATTCTCCTTTTGAGAATGGAGCCCAAGTGTCCATAGGTCATGAAGCCACTGACTCCGCCATAGATTTCGTAGGAAGGCCAGAAAAAACCTCTCCTTTTAGCGATTTCACTTATGATTTCGTATTTGTCAGTTTTCTGCAGCTGGCTTCACTCCTTGTTCAGCGCTTTATCTTACAGCTTTAATGCATCCATTCTAATAAATGCGTGATT
>JAUWDF010000011.1 GCA_030608925.1 Candidatus Bathyarchaeota archaeon
GAACATAAGCCATGCTATGAAGTAAAGGCGAAAATTCTTCTCTCCTAAGATTGAAAATAAGGACTTGCCACGGATATTATCTGTCTCGAAATACACATCTTTAGGAAAGGACGGCAAGATAAGCAAACTCCAAGCCCTCCAGCTGGCAAACACCATGACGCTGGAAAAAAGATCTACTGAAGTATCTATTATTGTCAATGAAATGAGTGGGGCGATCAGAGCTGTGCAAAGAAAAACAATACCCCCGGATTTTCCCCTCTTTCCACTTGGTACAGAAGTTGCGAAGTAGGATAAGCACAAAGGCATACCTATACCTAGCGACGAACCAATGAAAAGAACGAATATTATTGAAGCTGGGAACGATGTAGCCAGAGGAATTCCTGGAAGAAGAGCTGCAAAAAGACCGGAAAAAACCCAAATGGAGAAGAATTTAGTTGTATGCATTTTTGTAAAAAACGTAGCTCCAATTAAACCCGCTATAATTATGGAGATCGGATACGCCAAACCCAAAGCCATATTTTCGAAACTAGCATCACCAAAAACATTCGCTATCTTGCCAACAACTACCAGACCAAGGAAATACCAGGAGAGACTGTTGAACAACAGAGCCATAGCTGAAGTTGAACCTTGAAAGCTAAGCCTACTTCGAAAACGGCTAAGCATTATCTGCCCCTACACTCACCAATGTTTCTATCCGGAGATACCAAATTAACCTTAAGAATCGGGAATAACTATTCAAGATCCAGCCTTCCTAACTGTTTATGTGTCGAACAAAACGCTTAAATAATCTGTACTACACAAATACAGTTGGTTATTACTATGGCGAGAAAGAAGAAAGTTACGAAGGTTCCAGCAAGACCCTTTGGCACATGGCCAAGTTAGATATTCTGAGTAGTATCCAAATCCTCTTGTGCGATAAGGGCAGTTTTAGCGAGATAATTCAGTGCCTTAAGAGGATCCCCAAATTTCAACATGTTTATACAAGAACAAGCGTCGTTAACTGTTCCCTCGATAATTTTTGCTCCATATTCCATTCCACCAACGTTACTAACAGCTTGTAGAATCTGTTTTAGGATTCCAGGTGTTAGTTTTTTTTGGGAGATTAGTGAAAGAAGTTTAGGCTTTGTTAGCGAATCTTGAAATGCGTAAATTAAGGGTAGTGGCAACGATTCATGTCTTATTCTGTGTCGTAATGCCTTGAGATCTAACATGTCTATAAGTTCGTTTCGTAAAATGTAGGCAACACTCAGGAGTCTGCCATACTCACCCAGTTTTTCAGTTTCTTTGCTTGAGCCTGCACCTAGAATGCTACCTATTTTAGTT
Source organism: Candidatus Bathyarchaeota archaeon (assembly GCA_030608925.1). Taxonomy (GTDB): domain Archaea; phylum Thermoproteota; class Bathyarchaeia; order Bathyarchaeales; family SOJC01; genus JAUWDF01. Next base: position 1,324 of record JAUWDF010000011.1, read on the forward strand.
ATCGCCTCTGTTTCTGAAGCTATCATCCGGATTTTCTTCAAGCATTTCTGGGGTGTAATGTTAGTTTTTCCACGGTCTTGTATTTCATTTATTCCACCTTCGCTTTGCTCAAACCAAACTGTGTCAATAACGTCGAGAACTCTCACAATCCTTTCTCTTGGAATATTGAGAAATAGGAGGTTGCGCAATTGTGTATACCCTTTCATCAATAGAATGTCAGCTAGAATCAGCGCAGTATCTCTACCAAACTTTCCAAAGACTGTGGTGTGTTGATTCTTTCTTTTTGATCTATCAATTATATCATCATGTATCCCAATTGCACGGGCAAACAAAACCATAGACGCAGCTATGGGGATTGTGGTGTCTTGCGTGCCTCCTACAACTCTGCTACAGAAAGAGAGTAGTGCTGGTCTGAAGTAGTCCGGTGGAGAAGTCAGCATAATGTATTTTATTGCTTCTCCAAGTTCAGCGTTGGATGTATTTTGCTTCATGAGGGTCTCTTGGGCTAATCTCCACCCTTTTTCCCCCTCTTTTTCCAGTAGCTTCTTTGTTTTCTGGAAAAGATCGTGTGCTGTTTTCAAAATTCCTGCATCCTTGTAGTATGAACGTTCTATTCTTGTAATATCTTTGTGCTTTCGTTTTTCTTCAATTCACCTCTTAAGAATTCGTCATATGCCTCAGCTAGTTGGATACCTTTAGATGTTATTTCATAGATTTTCCTGATGCGGCCTCCCTTTGTCTCTTTCTTACTCCTTAGGAATCCTGATTTCTCGAGTTTGTTGAGCAATGGATATAGTGCGCCATGGCGTAGTCTTATTTGGTGTTGTTCTTCGACATGTTTAATTATCTTATAGCCCCACATGGGTTCGATTTGTACTAGTCTCAAAATCATCAGATCGAGAAAGTTTCTGAATACACGTTCTACAATTCCATTTTTGAAGCTTTCAGGCATTTGGTTTGCCTTCGGCAGTTTCCTACTGACTTCCGTTTATGGACTTCTTTATATAGTTAATACTGGACTCCGAATATGTAATTTGGTTTAATATGTTTTTTTATGACTTGTCGTCGCATTAACCCTTATATGTTTGTTTAACATATGTTAAGTCTTGAGATATGTCCGAAACAGGACATATTGTATACACGGTGAACAACCTAACTGTTCAACGTGTCTACAAGAGGTAAAAAAAATGGATTCAAAAAATAGGGAAGTTCAAAACAAACTCATGAAAGGTCTTCTAGACCTTGTCATACTTCAATTTCTCAATTCAAATCCGATGCACGGATATCAAATAATCTCAAGTATCAGAAAGAACTTTGGCGTCTATTTCGGACCTAGCACCGTATATCCTCTTTTAAACGGTTTAGCGAAAAAGGGATACATCAAGAGCCAGTGGGACTTGAGTAACGAAAGACCGAGAAAAGTCTATCAGTTGACAAATGAAGGTTACAAACTCCTGAGCTTCACCGAGAACTCACTAAACCACATCTGCAGGAAAATCAGCAACATAGGCATTCGAGAGAACTTGATGAAAGGCGTAAGTGGTATCCTACATAAGTCAATCTACTCAGCCGCAAAAAACACTATACCTGAAAAGTAATTTCTCTCTCCATAAAATCATGATGCAACAACGAAGAGTCTGCTAAACTAAAAAAAGAGATAGTCCAGCAAATACAGAAGCCACACCAGCAAAGGAGCATTTTAGAAAGAACAGGGCAACCACAAATCTGTTTTGGCTTCGCAAACCATTCTTTTTCAGGAGAATTCGCAGCAGTTGCTACGTTTGCCTATATGAGAATAATTGAACGCAAGTAGTGAGGAGCTTCTAGATGTTTCAAAGATAGTTTTAAAGGAGTTCTCATATTAATCAGGTGACCATGAACAGAATTTTCGATAACAGCGCAATTGAAGATAGAATTCGAGGTATATGTGAAGAGAATTTAGTTTCCATGGAGATTTTTGCGGCATGTTTCTATGGCCCAAATGTCCTTTGTGATGAATGCAGAAAGACTGAAATGAATGTTCTGTTGGTGGTTGAAGCTTATCCGAAAAAGATAAGTATTTTTTCTAAAAAATCAAAAGGGATTAATCTCAATATTTTGGTAATCGACAAAGATTTGTTTGAGAGTGATGTGGAACAAGGGCGATTCGGCGATTTAGTTTCAGATATAGTTTCCTTACCCTATGCACCATGGGTGAATCCAAATTATTTTGAAAACATAGAGGTGAAGGTAAAAAGAAGGTTTGTGTTGGAGCTGATAAGAAACTTAATTCTTCAATATCCCGAGCTTTCCGATATGCTTCTCATCAAACCAGAGTACTTTATGTATGAGACTGCAAGAAGGCAAGTGAAGCTTTTTCCGCCTCTGGTGCTTAATTTATCCGATGTTTTTAAAAGCAAGATGGAAAAGCAAAACACAGCCTTCATTATGAAAGGATACCATAAAGCCCTGAAAAACTTGGAAACAGAAAATTATATAACCTATTCAAATGGTCATGTGCGAATTGTCAAGAGTTTCGCTGACGAAACAATTCGACATAGGAATAGATTTTCAAGCGTGCTCACCTCAATTCGCAAAGGGTTGCTTCCCTATATTCGGAGCCTCTCCCTCAGGATAAGGACTGGTTTTTGGCAAAATCAAATCCTACTCAACAGAAGGTCAAAGAAACAAGAGAAAGAACTACGCAAAGAACTGGATGAGACAGAGAAATTTTTACTGATGCCTTCACCGCTAGGTCTCATACCGTTTTCAGATAAGACGACAATTCAGGATTTTATTCAGAAGACAGTGCCGGGTGGAGACATGTTGGATCTGGAAATTGAAGAAATGGGAGGTGTACTAAACAGTGTATTCTTGCTACGCATAAAGAAGAATCATGGAACCCAGAAGATTGTTGTGAAAAAATATGAAAACTGGCAAGGCTTCAAGTGGTTCCCCCTCGCCTTGTGGACTCTAGGCACCAAATCATTTGCAGTTTTAGGAAAGACCCGTCTTGAGAGAGAATATTCCAACAATAGATTTCTACGAGATCATGGATTTGTTGTTCCCAGAATCTTGTACGTTAGTGTTAAGGAGCGACTGATTTTCGAGGAATATGTTGATGGAGAAAAACTAACCGAAATAATCAAACGACTGATTGCTTCCCCACAAGAAAATGCAGTTATTGCCGGTGAAATTGTAAAGACAATTGGGAAAGAGATGGCAAGAGTACATTCGCTAGGTGTTACTTTAGGAGACTGCAAACCGGAGAATATACTGGTAACAGAAAATAATGACATCTGCTTCTTGGATCTTGAACAATCAACACGGAGTGGGAGTAAATCATGGGATATTGCCGAGTTCCTTTATTATTCAGGACATTACATACTCCCAATCCACTCTGACCAAGCGGCACGCATAGTTGCTACTTCATTGATAGAAGGCTATATTCAGGGAAAAGGTAAAAGAGGATGTGTTAGAGAAGCTGCCTCGGCGAAATATACTAAAATCTTTAGTGTGTTCACTCTACCTCATATTATTTTGATTATGGCGAATATTTGTAAAAAATTGGGAAAAGATGAAACATCAAAGTGAGAGCGGAGATTTCCAATTCTTGTTTCTTGGAATTCTAATATGTAATATTTATATAACATTCTATGTTAGGCTTCGTAAACCTTAAGATATCTCATTTTCTATTGAATTTTGATGAATTTGGGTCATTATGAAGTAGGTCGCCACTTACGAAGGTTTTTGCACACATTAGGGTTCAGTTGTATTGGTGGAGCTATTTTTCTGCAAATCCTTGTCTTTACAGACATTGCTACTCAAGGCTACTTTTTGGCTGTCGAACAAAACGCTGTAATTCTGTCATTGGAAGTAGCGCTAACTTTTTTTTCCCTCATTTACTTCTTATATGTCTACCGAAATTTTATCCGTACTTTGAAGTAGTTGATTTTTCAACATAAATAAGGCATGCTGGAAGAATTTTGGAATAAGAAAGTCGGTAGTATATAGGGAGCTCCGGAATCACTTGTTGTGAAGATTTTGAGCAGCAATAACCATGAAGCCCTTTTCAGTAAGGGAGCGCGCAGTTCTATTCATTGCATCATGCTTGTCAAGGTAGTTAATAGTAAGTTTAGGCATCAAACCTTGGGCAAGGATGTCCTTCTTGGGAATGAAATATTCCAATATATCTGATGGATGTTCACGTTTATCCTCAATGTCCAACAAACCCCCTTCGTGCTTGGCGCTAATGTTTTTCACATGATCCGCGATTTCTAGAAGCTCTGCAAGTCGGTCATATGGTTGTCGAACTATACTTTTGCGTGTTTCTGTTATGTGATGCTCAAAGCGAACTATATTCTCCAAGTTGAAGGTCTTCCGAGTATAAGCTGATAGTTCAATTGTATCATTGTTTACGGAATTGGAGAGATTAAAACCCACAAGGGGCGTTGTGCCATCTTCTCGGCTGAATAATTTGGCTGTCATCAGAGTCCAAAAGCATGAATAAGGATTATCATTGCCTAGAAACACAGAAATCTTGAACTCAATGTCTATTCCAAGCTTGTATAGCCAATAACCTAGAATCACACTACCTATGTTTATGTTCAAGACCTGTTTTATTCCATATGTAGTGTAGTAATGAAGAAATTCGTCAACCCATTTCAATGCATATTCATTGGGCATTCCCACCCCTCCGAAGTATCCAGTGATGGTTTCCGGTCCTCCCAAGTGAATATTTATTGGGAGACCGTCTGATCCTCGAAGGGTGCCCTTAGTATCCAAAGTTTCTACATAAGAGGCTCCTACTATTCGCATTGCTGCAGCAAATGCGAGGATTTCACTGTCTTCAACTTGTTCCTTCATTGCGCGAACACGAATGAAGCGACCTGGCATCAGATCCTGCTGCGCAATAGCTCTTTTTGCCTCTTCTATTAACCAAGGGAAAAAATTGCAGGCACTAATTTCCAGGGTTACTGCAAAATTCTGATCAAAGGTTATGGAACCTGCTTTGGCTCCAAGAATTTTCTTGTGATATTCGGAAAGACCAATAAAAGCACCTCCGTCCCGCTGTTCCATCAACCACTCAAGATCCTCTAAATATGGAGAATTTTTAGCTCTCAATTGGGTCACTAAGTTCTCCAGTTTGCTAGCTTCTGCAGCTTTACGATTAATCTCATCCACGCCACCATAATTCTCAATGACCTTCAACAGGTTATCTACCAGCGGATTGTCTTTCCGTAAGAAAAAGTCATTAATCACATCCAAATTTTCTTTTTTTATCACCAATTTATGCCTTAAATTGGTCAATCAACTTTCCTCCAAGTTTCCATATTCTGCCTAGGACGACTATGAGCTTAATTGATATATAGTCTTTATAGGACCACTGGTCGTACAATATGGAATCGTGCCATTTTCTTGTCCAATCCTTTCTGAAGACATAGGTCATGGTTGGGGAATTCTCAACGTTGAGCCATGTGAAGGACTTAAATGGTTTGATCGTAGGATAGAATACTGGTTGAAACCAATGTTTAAACCTGAAGGGATTTTTCCTGCTCTTGTGACGCCTTTTACCAAGGATAGGAAACGGGTGAATGAAGGACAGCTACGTCAGCTTGTAGATCATTGTATTGAAGCTGGTGTCAACGGGGTGGTTCCATGTGGAACGACTGGTGAGTTTGTCAATATGACTATTGATGAAAGAAAGCGAGTCATTGATGTAGTAGTTGACCAAACCAATGGTCGGGTCCCTGTTGTGGCAGGGACTGGAGCAAGTGGAACTGAGCAAGCCCTGGAAATGACCAAGTACGCAAAAGATGCAGGCGTCGAAGCGTCATTAATCGTGACACCTTACTATTTGAAACCTACAAGTAGAGGAATTTATGAACATTACTCCACAATTGCGTCTCAAGTTGATTTACCTATCATGCTCTACAATATTCCACAGGTTACTGGTCTATCTTTACCGTGGCAAATGGTTGAAGATCTGGCTCAGATTCCTAACATAGTGGGAATCAAAGATAGTAGTGGGCAGCTTAGCTTTATATTGGCAATATTGGAGAAGGTTCGTGACAAAATTAATGTCATTTGTGGTCATGATGAGGTCGTTGTGGCAGCTCTGGCTGCGGGTGCTAGTGGAGCCATTTTGGCAAGTGCCAACTTTATTCCTGATATTTGGGTCCAAATTTATGGTCACGTGAAAAATAATGATCTAGAAAAGGCACGTGAGCTTCAATACAAGGTTCAGAAAATCGCGCGTATCACTGTACAAAGTGGAGCTGTTGGTGCTAAGGAAGCCTTGAATATGATGGGTGTCAAGGTTGGGCCTGTCAGACTACCGCTTAGCGTTGGGGGTGTCCTTACTTATGAAGCTAGAGAAGAGTTACGACTTGATTTGGAGAAGATCGGTAAGATAAAGGCAAAACTAGTGAAGTTTGAGGTCGAGGAAAAAGTTTTGGAAGGAAGGTTTATGGCTGTCCATATAACCCCTGACACAATTCGAGATTTTAAGCTTCGTGTTGGAGAAGCTTTAGCAGGGAAGGATGCGGAAGTTGCTCACATAGACTTGATAATTGGTAACAAGGGAGGACCTGTTGGTGAAGCTTTCGCAAGGGCGAAGGCCAATCCAACTGCCGGTCATGAGGCACTTGTCGCAATCTTGGAGCCAAATGTTGTTGTAAAACCTGTCACATTGATGGTTCCGACCGTGACGATAAAGAACATGCGTCAGGCTAGTATGGTTTATGGTCCAGCCCAGTCAGCTATAGCTAAAGCTGTTGCTGATAGTCTTGATGATGGAACGATTCCTATGGATGTTGTTGATGACCTAATCATCATAGCCAACGTTTTTGTCCATCCTTCAGCTATAAATCGACAAAGAGTATACATCAACAACTACAAAGCCATGCGTCATTCTATTAGACGAACTATTGAAGGTAGACCTACAGCAGATGAAGTTATAGAGAATAAAGACCGGTCAAAGCACCCTTTCAAGTATACCCCCTGATAGAGGAAGATGCAGCATTACAGCGCAGGAGTCAATTAGTTATTTATTCCTCTGCATCCGTAGCTCAAGTTCTCTCGCTCTGGTTTCTATGAACTCCGTAACTTTCTCTTCACTATATTTCTTCTCTTCTGATTGTTTTCTCAAGCACGTTTTAATTGTGTCTAATACCTTTCCGACATCAAATGGCTTTAATACATAAGCGTCAGCACCCTTGTTCACTGCTTGCATTGCATTTTTCAGTGAGGGATAGCCTGTGACCATGATTTTAACCATTTTTGGTGTAGTTTCCTTGATTGCAGTCAGTAGCTGAGTGCCTTCGATGTCAGGCAATCGGATGTCAAGTAAAGTCAGATTGTAAAAGTTCATATTTGTCTTTCTTACTGCTTCTTTTCCATTTTCAGCTGTGTCAACATCGTATCCTTCTTCTTCTAGAATGGTTGTCAGAACTTTCCTTATGCTTTCTTCATCGTCAACAACGAGGATTCTAGGGCGTTCACCCATATTTCCTCACCTCCTTCTGGTTTAGGTTTGATCGGAAGAGTGATGCTAAGCGCTGTGCCTATACCAACTGTACTTTTCACGGAAATCTCGCCTTCGTGAGCCTCCACGATTCGTTTACAGATTGATAATCCCAGCCCCATCCCTTTCGCTTTAGTTGTGAAGAGGGGTGTCCAGATTCTTCTCATGACATTTTCTGGAATTCCGATTCCGGAGTCTGTAAAAGTTATTTCGAAGCAGTTTCTGGATATCTTACTTCTTAGTGTCAGTTTTCCCCCTTCAGGCATGGCATCAACAGCGTTCTTGATGATATTGGTGATAACTCTTTTCATCTTGTCTAAATCGATCTCTATTCTGGGTGAGTTTTTTGTTAAGTTTATTACTTGAATCGTTTTTGGCACTTGGATAGTTGTCAGAACCTCTTTGGTGATAATTTTTGGTGTAGTTTCACTAATTTCAAGTTTCATTTCTTTTGAGTAATCTAGGAGATCGTTGATGATTTTATTTGAGTGTTTTATCTGATTATCAATGAGTTTTAACATCTCTCTTGTTTTATCAGTCGTTGTTGATTGGAGTTTCGATTTGATGTAATATGTAGCGCCTGCGATCCCAGTGAGAGGATTGCGCAGATCGTGACCTACCATGCTGGCAAGTTCACCAATTGCAGCTAATCGTTGAGCTCTAATCAACTGCTCTTGAGATTCCTTAAGCTCTCTAGTTCTTTCTTCGACTTTTGACTCAAGGAGTTCAGCATCAGCTTCCAACTGTTTCCTCGCGCCATTCAAACTGCGGATTAGCTGGCAGTTTTCTATGGCTACAGCAGCTTGATGTATAAAAAGCTCCAATGGAACCAAAGAGTTCTTAGTTGGTCTATGCCCATCCAAAGGGTCATCAATACTGAGAACTCCAATAACATGCCCGTCAGCCAAGCGAAGTGGAGCATAAAGAAGATCTTGAGGGTCCCAGTCAATCATTTCTTCAGAACCAAGTTTGCTGGGAACTGTGTTATCAGAGAACTTTTTTCTCACCCACGGATCGCTCCATGGAAGATGGTAGAACTCACCTATCTTAAATCGTCTATAAGATGGACCAAATCTTTCCCGCCACACGGATCCAGATGTTTTATTCTTCCAAAGGAACCTGATCGCTTCGTCTTCTAGACCAGCGGTCACAATATCTTCAGGATCTGTGATTTCTAGGTC
>JAUWDF010000140.1 GCA_030608925.1 Candidatus Bathyarchaeota archaeon
ACCGAAAAGACTTTGATAGGGGGCTTCTTGTGTTTTGAAAGGTGTTTTATGGTCTCAGCTGTTGTATGTGTTCGTAACACTAATCTTTTAGCTTCTCTAGCGCTCCATTTATAGCGCCATCCTTTAGATCCGGTTATCCCACCGTTTTCGTGGGTTTCTGCAACAGCTTTTACAATATTTTTAGAAGGCAGTTTCCCAGCTTTGGGCGTTGAAAGATAGAAGGTATCGTGCATCTCCCGTGCTGGATGATCTTGAGGTTGAAAGAGTGCGTCGAAATTCCAAAAGGCTGTTTCAACAAGAGGTCCTCTAATTTCAGTGAATCCCATCTGCAGAAAAATCTCTCTCGCTCGTTTAATTATTTGCTGCAATGGATGAGTTTTGCCAGGAAACTGTTGTGCACCTGGTGCTGACACATTGAATTCCCTAAATTTCGTCTTTCGCCATTTTCCAGATACAATGAGTTCTGAAGTGAGTTGGCTTACTCCTTCAGCGATTTTCACGCCTTTCAGTATTAGTTCTCTGCCTTTTGGGGTGAGCTCCAATATTCGAGTAGTCTTTTCCTTAGTTTCTAGTAGCTTGCGTTTTCTCAAAATCTCAATCGCATCTCTTTTTTCCTTACTGGAACCTTCAACGATGATTTTTCCCCTTTTCGCTAATGTTCTAAGAACCTCTTCGTCAGAACCTATTTTGGGTTCCCTCAACTGAGCACTTTCAATTGCAATTTCTTTTCCATATATTGTTGCCCAACCCTTGCGATGGAGCCAACCCAATGCAATTGGGACAAAACGAGTATCTAGCCCTGCTATATCTGCAACCTTATCGATTTCCCCTTTTCCTCCTAGTTTGATCAGTGCAATGACCAAACGGCGTTCAGGAAGATCATGTATGGCATATCCTTCGCCCTCTTCATTTAAGGTCACAATTCTTTGTGATTGCTCTATTACACGAACGAGTTTCTCTTGCGATAACCTTAGGGTTGTCCGCATTACTGCAGAGTGAGCTAGACCGCTTATCTTGGATATATTGTTTACATTAGCTCTTCCATCTAGGTTGTATAGAGTTTTCAGCATTCTTTCTTCGTATTCTCGGAGTTCAACCACAGTCGCTTCACCTAATGCATGCGCGCTTCTAGTCGTCTTTAGATAAGTTGGCTCCAAATAAAAAGTCCTCCATGTAGTGTTTTTTTTTGAATGTGCTTCGATTGAAAGTTAGTAACAGTTCTTGCACGCATTCATGCGAACCTACGAGGAAATCTTTGCATTAGAAAGTTTTTTTGAACCGTTGTTGGGTTTTATTCTAATATGGTTGTGCCCACATCTTCGCCCTCGATGGCTTTTTGTATGTTTTCTGGATGGTAGCCGTTCACAATCATCGTTTTAATTTTTGTTCTCCTAAGGATGTTGAGAGCTACTGGATCAAGAATTTGATGTATTCCAGCTTTATGTGAGTCTTGTTCAAGGAGTTGCGTCAAATCTCTGTAAGTTATTTTGTCGAGTTTCTTAGCATTCTTGTGTTTCCTTGGGTCTTTGTTGTATATTCCATTTTGATCGGTTGCTTTTACTAACAGCCGTGAGTTGGTTTTCACTGCAAATTTAGCAGCAACACTGTCAGTCGTCATTCCAGGAGTGAGTCCGCCCATAATTACAATCTTCTCCTTCTCAAATATTCTGATAGCATTTTCGAGTGAAGTTGGTATTTTTTGGGCTCCATTCTTAGTTAACTTTGAAGACAATAGTAAGGCGTGAAGTCTTGATACATGGATTGCAATCCAATCTTTTTCCTTTCGGTCGAGACCTAGTTTGTCACCTGCTCTGATGAATTCTCGGGCTAGTGTGCCTCCTCCAACTACAACCATGATTTTATGGACATTCTTAACAAGTTTTCTCAAAAGAGCAGAATATTGATCAATTAACTTCGTGTTTACAGGTGAAGCAATAACCGAACCTCCGATACGCAGAACTACTAACATATTTTTGGAGCCTTCTTGGTAGGTATTTAGTTGTGGTCAGGTGTAATAAATCTAGTGAGATAATGCAGTAACTAATGACTGTAGTATATCTGTATGGATTTGGGTGTTTAGCTGAAACAAAGGCAATGTCGAGTGCAAAAAAGTTTTTAGACAAGGCACAATTAGATATTCATTCGAATTCAAAAGTGCTTGGTGTGGTTATGTGTATTGGGTAAGCTTGATAAGCCTGTCTTAGAGCTTCTAAAAAACTCTGCTCAACCCTTGACTTTGACTCAGATTGCTGAAAGGCTTGAAAAACCTGAGAAACCTGTCTACAAATCACTTAGAAGGCTCTTCGAGAAAGAACAAATCGTTACGCGGGGTCGCCAGTACACGATAGCGAAAAAGTAACCAGTCCTCAAAATGCAAGCCTTCGCTATTACAACTGTAAGCACGTGTGGGTCAGAGTTGACGGTGTAAGTTTAAACTGAAATGCTCACATTTGATACGAAAGAATAATCGTTATCTATATCCCCTGCTATTTTGCATAAAAGATTAACTCGATTGGAGTATATACTATGGAACCACTATCTAAGAAATTGGATATCCTTGCTATAGAAAAGAGTTGGCAATGCAAATGGGAAGAATGGGGTATCTACCGTTTTGATTGGAACAATAAAGAGAAACCAACCTTCAGTATCGATACGCCACCTCCTTACCCTAGTGGTGAATTTCATATGGGAAACGTTCTCAACTGGACATACTTTGATATGGTGGCTCGGTACAAGAGGATGCAAGGGTTTAATGTCCATTTTCCTCAAGGCTGGGACTGCCATGGGTTACAAATCGAAAGAAGAGCTGAGAAGGAGTTTGGTGTCAAGAAATCAGATACTCCAACAGCTGAATTCATAGATTTATGCAAGAGACTTGTGGATAAATACATAAACATTATGAAAACAGCCATTAAACAATTAGGTTGTAGCAACGATTGGACAACTGAATACAAAACGATGGATCCAGATTATTGGCGTCGCACTCAACTAAGCTTCATATTATTACACAAGAAAGGCTTCATTTATCAAGGCACGCACCCGGTCAACTGGTGCACAAATTGTGAAACTGCTATCGCTGACGCAGAAGTAAACTATGAAACACATCTAGGAACTCTTCACCACATAAAATTCCAATTAGACACTGAGAGTCACTTGACCATTGCAACAACTCGCCCCGAACTCATACCAGCCTGCGTCACCGTCGCCGTTGACCCCGCGGACCAACGCTACAAAAAATACATCGGCAAAAACATCAAGATCCCAATCACGGATCGCACCGTCAAAATCATTGCAGATAACATGGTTGACCCAGAATTTGGAACTGGAGTGGTCATGATATGTACCTATGGTGACAAAGCAGATGTAAAAACAGTTGCTAAACACAAACTACCAAATATCCCAACATTGACAAAAAGCGGTAAAATGAATAAAAATGCAGGGAAATATTCGGGTCTAAATATCCCGGAAGCTAAGAAAGCAATAGTCAAAGATCTTGAAAGACAAAATTTACTAACTAAATCAGAGTCCATACAACAAGAAATTGGTCTCTGTGATCGATGTGAAACTCCCATCGAAATTTTAGAAACAAAGCAATGGTTCATGAGAAACCGCCAACTCACAGAGCAGGTTGAAAAGACAGCAAGAAGCCT
>JAUWDF010000152.1 GCA_030608925.1 Candidatus Bathyarchaeota archaeon
TACCTAATCCTCCTAAGCATATCTCAGTTATTATTCTCCCTGCGGTGAACCCGCCTCTTGCTTCTATTCCGGCATCAATTAGTGTTGCTCCTGACTTCGATCGCTTAACTATCACAGAGTTTTCTTCAGAGGTTTTGCATAGATTCTCAACGATTGATTGAGCCATCTCATTTATACTCAGCATGAATCTTCATCCTTTTGAGATGTAACTAATCTGGGTCTTTATAGGGTTATGCGCACGAGCAAAGCTTAAATGTCGCATGTGATATTTCCACTGACATCGCTGGTGATAGCATGAATGAACACATGATGAAGCGAGCTGCAGGCGCTCCAAGAGGTCTTCTTAGATTCTTGGTCCTAAAAATGCTGACAGAGAAACCTATGTCAGGTGCGAAGATTGTCGAGTGCATTGAAAAGGAAACAAGGGGAAGATGGAAGCCAGGCCCAGGATCAATTTATCCACTTCTCGCTTGGTTACGCAAAAAGGGCTACACCAGAGAATTACCCAGAGAAGAAACTGGGGTAAAAAATTACGTTCTCACAGAGAAAGGCAAAGATTTCTTCAAAGAACAAGTAAAGTTTGGACAAAGTTTCTTAAAGAAACTAGAGTATCTGGCACCAATGCTCATAGGAGTATCACAATTATGCCCAAACCATGAAAAACTCCGCCAAATCAGAGAACCTACCAAAAGATTTGTCATGGCACTTCTGGACCTAAGAACAGTTGAAAGAGACAGATTAACACAACAGAATGTAACGGAAATAACTAAAATCTTGAAAGACGGCTCTGAGAAACTTGAGAAAATAATCCAAAAAACCAAGGAGAAAAAATAATTTTGCCAAACTCACACGGGTCCCCTTACCAACCTGTCAAGCCCAGCGAGATCCAAACTCTGACTAGTGGACACGTTCGATGTAAGTCCCGATGCTGTGTACATGAAGAAACAAGTTAGCTTGGTGTTTCCATGGGTTTGAAATCTAGCTTCATGATCGCTTGGCGGTCATTATCCAGAAGGAAAACAAAGAACCTTAGCGCAGTCCTAGCAGTAACATTAGGAGTCACATTGCTTGTTGGCATTCAAATAACAACGGATACATTAGGGAATTCTTTTTTGACTAGCCTTCTTCAAAGCGAAGGAGAAGTGGACCTTAGAGTTATGAATAGTACTGGAGGTGGCTACCTTGGAGCAGCAGACCAAGAATCTATAAAAAATCTGGTTCCCGACGCAGTAGGAGTTATGCCCGAGCTTTCCACACAGATCCCAGCACTAGTATATAGCCAGTTTGACCCCACAATAGAGGCTGCTGGAGTACTCCCAAATTATCCAGAAGCATTTGGCAAGCTCTATAATTGGAAAAACGGAGAACAAATGGACATAAACATTCTCCTAGACGATAACAAAAGCATCCTACTATCTAGTGATCAAGCTGAAAAACTAGGCTTAAACCAAGACATGACCTTGCCAGTTTCATTAACTACAGAATTCACTAACCTCACAATTGCTGTCACTATCAATGTCACATCTGGTCTACCAATCATCACACCTGTTCAGGAGATCTTGAAGGTGGAGTTACAAATTGTCGGGTTCTTTGATTCTAAACGTCCGGGAATTAGCTCCCAGTATTCAGGAGCTGTATTCAGGTTAGAGCATCTGCAGGAATGGATTAGTTTACAAGACCCGAAACGGGAAACAGATATAATTAGTGCTTTTTTGGTGACCTATAAATCAGACCATTTTGTCCGAGAAATAGACGAAGATTATTTGAGAACCAAAGTAGAATTACTGGAAGACGCAATTCCCGAAGAGGTTAACCCTCAAACAGGTAAAGCGCAAAAAACCTATCAGGTCACTTCAACTCGGTTAGATTTTTTTAGTTTTGCAGCATTCGCCATCACATTAATGAGCACAATGTTGACCTCTTTGGGTTTTCTTATCATGTTAACTGGTGTTTTGCTGATCACCAATGTTCAGCTTATGAGTGTAGAAGACCGGGAATTTCAAACAGGGGTTCTACGCGCCGTAGGCGCCAATCGCAGGGGAATTTTTCAATCTATAATGATTGAAAACTTATTCCAAGGAATAATCGGAGGAATTTTAGGACTTATCGGAGGATTAGCCTTCGGTCAAGCTGTAGCCTTGTATCTCGTAGGATTATTTGGAACTGGTGAACTAAGTGTTCAACCAGTTATCTCTCAAGAAGCAGTTATTCTATCTGTCACTGTAGGTGTAGTCTTAAGCATAATAACTGGGATCCTTCCAGCTCTAAGGGCATCTCGAGTTAACGTTGTAGAAGCTCTTCGTGGAATAAAAGTGAAGTTTAAGGCAAAATCTAGTCGCAACCTAGCAACCTTTGGTGTTTTAATGATTATAGCTGGCATCATTCTTCTCCTATACAACGGAGTATTCGAGGAGACACATCAAGTTTTTTGGAGCAGCGAAGGATGGAACAGCCTGGAAGAGTGGAGAACCCTCATGATGGGATTCGGCCTATTCACGGGAGGTTTAGGTTTTGTCCTCTCGCGGTTCATAGATAGAGTTAGAGCTTTCAATATAACAGCTATCACCCTCTGGGCTATTCCCTCAATCCTGTTTGTAGTAGCTATGGGTAACTGGGTAACAGACATTACTGGATTATCCATTGAAATCCTGATTCTGGGAATTATGGAAATAATAATTGGCTCTATATTATTCGTTGCCCTCAATCTACCCATTGTGATGCGTGGCTTAAGGAATGTCTTGATAAAGATTCAGGGTGTAAAGGGTGTTGGTCAAATATCACCATCATTAATATCCTCACACATCACTCGTTCCACTCTAACCTTTGCCATATTTACGATCATATTAACTCTCAATGTTCTCGTAGCTTCGTTAATTCCTACAAGCTTGGGAACTGCAACTCAGATTGAAGAAGACTCTAGAGGTATAGATTTTGCAGTCTTTCTAAGCAAGCCTGAAGCAATCATTCTTGATACATCCTATACCGATGAGCTTTACAAGATTGATAATCGCATTACAGATGTAATTGGTTTCAAAACTTTTCAACCTAATCAGGATTTTACAAAGTTCATAGCTTTGGAAAACCCCCTTTCTTCTGGGTTTAACTCTAGAACGGATTTGCTTCCAATCGGAACGGGAGAGTTTAAGCTAGAGCAGACCAGGGGTAATGCTTCAGACTATTCAGACCCCAACTGGCGTTATGCCTTTTATCTAGATGGCTTTCCTGATGGGGTTCGCGAATCTCTTGTCCCAGATCTATCTGATAACGAAATGCTAGAACTATCCAAGAAAGCGTGGGATCAATTCTTCGACCCCGAATACAAGATGGCTGCCTATAATGTCTCATCTGTTCTACTAGCTATCCTCTCTGGAGAGATAGACTTTTCTGACTTACAAATAGGAGCTTCAGAGTCTGGAGGACCTTTTGAAGCCTC
Organism: Candidatus Bathyarchaeota archaeon; assembly: GCA_030608925.1. Lineage (GTDB taxonomy): Archaea > Thermoproteota > Bathyarchaeia > Bathyarchaeales > SOJC01 > JAUWDF01. Next base: position 3,434 of record JAUWDF010000152.1, read on the forward strand.
CAACGGAGATTCTCTTGAAGGAGTTGAACCTTTAAGGAATGTCTTGATAAAGATTCAGGGTGTAAAGGGT
>JAUWDF010000018.1 GCA_030608925.1 Candidatus Bathyarchaeota archaeon
TTATTTCTTCAGGATTATTAGGCTCTTCAGTTTTACTTAGATTTTGCTTTTCTAAGAAGCCTAATAACTGAGGGAAATCGGGCCAATCAATTCCGTCTTGGGCTAATCCGTCAGTTATTATGCGGGGAAATTGGTCGGGAATTTCAATTGAACCTACTAGAACCACACTCCCCACAAGTAACATAGGGGCCCCTTGTCGCTCAAGGGGGATATGGTAAAAATCTATCGCAGCTTGGAAAAGGATTTGCCCTTCAGGAGTAGAGGTGTTTATTGCCAAGATGCATAATTGCTCTTCATATTTTTCTATCAAAGGGGGCAAATCTTGGGTTATCACTTGGTGGCAATGGGGGCAGGAAGGGGAATAAAACAGAATCGCGTTGACGAAAGGATTTTTTGCGTGTGTGGTATCTTTTGAATATAAAAAACCTGCCACTAGAATTAGAATCAGAACGAGTTTCCTGATGGGAATAATATTTGTAGAATTTTTGACTTTCTTTACATCTGCAAATGTCATTGTAGTTTATACCAAGTTGCCTTTTTATTAAAGGATTTCTGAAAGTGGTGGAATGTAATGAGGAAGGGTAGATTCCTCTTGGAGCGCCTGAATTTCTGTGTGTAAGAAGTGTACAAGATCCTGGGTATATTCTTGTAAGGAATGCCTAAATTTCTCAATTAAGGATTCAAGGCAAGCTGCATATAAAGTCAGTGGTTCAACTTTGGATAGGCGCGTTTCAAATTCATGAGGCTCGCTTTCCCATTTAGCAAACCTTTCCGCCAGGATTATTTCGACCTCTTCTATAAACCAAATTATTGTTGGTCGTACAAATTGGAAGATTGGTGCGGGGGATATTAGGGTGCATATTTTTTCTTGCTCTTCCACCTCAATTTGGAGTTCCCCGCCAAAGGTAAAGGCAAATACTACTTTCCCTTTTCGGTCTTGTATTCGAACAGGACCAGCCACAACTTGATATTTGTTTTGGTGAAGTCCTTTGTAGGAAATAGTGAGATGCTCAATCTTTTCATCATCTGAAACCATGAAAAACACTCGCTTGGGATCAAAATGCATGTTAGTTGGAGTTGGGCGCAATATAATATCCAAGCGATAATGGTCAGGATACTCAGAGTGTCTGGATGTTGAAAACATGTAACCTAGTTCGTGTCTTCGGGAAAGAATCTGTGATTCAACCACTATCCCTCACCTTCCGCCCTAACCAGAAGGAGTGGGCGATCTACGAGGTGAAGCACACTAGCAGCCACACTGCCGTAAAAAACCCGGGACAAACCCGAACGCCCATGACTAGCCATTGCGATCAGGTCAATTTTTTCACGTTCAGCGATTTCCATGATCGTATGGGCAATAGAACCCTCTTTAACAATAGACTTACTCTTTATGTTTTTTGCCCGGAATTCTCCTATCAACCCAGTATGGTTGGCTTCTGCTTGCTTTATCATTGCTTCAGTTGATATTTTTTCAACATCAACTGAACTGTAACCATGTGGTGAGGTTAATACATAATGAGGTTCAACCACATGCAAGAAAATAACCTGAGATCCAAAGTTATGGGCCAATTCCTCCACATGAGGAAGGATTCTTTCCGCGCGTTTTGAACCATCTAGCGGAACCAATATTCTTTTATACATCTGATACTCCTTTTGGATACAAAACCCTATCAGTTGAAAGGGTGTATTTGAAAATCTCAAAACTTGTCAACCAGTTTTCTTTATCCTTTAATGAATTAGATACTTTCCCTAACGTCAATGATTTGTTCAACGTACGGTTCTATCGTTTTCTTCAAAGCTTCTGATTCAATTCCGCTTACCTTCAACACAATTTCGCGATTCTCGCTGCTCTCGCCCAGGAATGTGCCTAGAGCGATAATATTTCCTCCCTGGTCGAAGATAGCCTTGGTTAATTGAGCTAATTCGCCAGGAGTATCTGGGACAAGCGCTGCTAAACGGACCCCGGGTTCACGAGCGCCAAGCAATTCAAGAAATACCTTGAAAAGATCTGTCTCGGTAATAATCCCTACGATCTTTTTTTCACGTACGACAGGTACACCACCGATCTTGTTGTCTGCCATAATCCGTGCTACTTCCTCAAGTGGTGTTTCCTCCATTACAGTAATCACATCTTTTGTCATGATATGGTTTATCGTGATCTTGCTAAGCAAATAGTTAATTTCAAAAATACTTAGGCTTGTTGCATCTGAGGGAGAGGCATGCAATAAATCGCTTTCAGACACAATACCAACGAGGTTGCCCTTTTTATCCACGACAGGCAATCTACGAATGTGTTCTTTACGCATAAGATTATGAGCATCGGTCATTGGCATTTTCGGGTGGATTGTGATTACAGGATGTGACATTCTTTCGCTAACTAACATTTCAAATCCTCCATTTTTGTAACTCCATTCTGATTTTTAGCCATACAACGGTTGAATTGATATATTGACTCACTCTTGTTTCCATACGCTTGTCTTTCCTATCGCTAATGCCTCTTCCAATTTCGAGCATAATTGTTCTTTCTATCACAATATTACTACTTAAGTTGACAAGTGTCAACTTAAGTAGTATAATTCTGTTAGATTCTTACATTTTTATTACACTTAGATTAGCAGGAGAGCTTATGAGCAGCGTAAAAGAACCCACCGTGGGTCGGATGATTAAATACTTGAGGGACAAGCAAAAATTATCACTGCGGGGTCTCTCAGACTTAAGCGGGCTTTCGATAAATGCAATCAGCAAAATTGAGCGTGGTGAGAATTCACCAACAGTTGCATCGCTTCACCGGCTAGCGTCAGCTCTGGAGGTACATATCACAGAGCTTTTCCAGCAAGATATTCATCAGATCAGCGTCTTTGTAAAAAAGGAAGACGCTACGTTACTTAGAAGCGATGGCTTGGTTATTGAAAGCTTAGGAAGCGGTTTACCACATCAACAGTTAGAGCCTTTCAAAATGATTATTGCCCCGGATAAAACAAATATTCCAGAACCAGTCTCACATTCAGGTGAAGAATTTGTATATTGTCTAACTGGCATATTGGAATACTTTGTAGGAAACGAATCATTTATCTTGGAACCTGGTGATCGGTTATTATTCAAAGCTTCGCAATCACACAGTTGGCGAAATCTCGGTTCGGAGCCTGCAGAGATAATACTTGTCCTAGAAACCGATCGAGACCAACCTCTTCCTCACAAACTTCATTAGGAGACTTATACAATGGTTGAAAACTATCCAGAATTATTAAAAGAAGTCCACAAGACAATGTCGGCTTTAGGTAAAGAAACCCCAGAACTAATGACGGGTTTTATGCAATTACATAAGGCCGGAACATCAGACGGCGTGCTTAGCGCTAAAGTCAAAGAATTAATTGCTCTTGCAATTGGCATAACTGTCCGCTGTGATGGTTGTATCGCATTTCATGTGCAAGATGCGATTAATGCAGGTGCCTCCCATGACGAAATCATAGATGCTATCGGAGTCGCCATTATGATGGGAGGAGGCCCAGCCGTTGTGTACGGATCCCAAGCGCTTGAGGCACTGAAGCAATTTGAAAAAGTAGGATAGTCAAGATATAAAGTGACTCGATTTCAATATTACTAGCTGTTTTAGTCCATTACCGCCCACCTTATTGGACCCATCTCGGACCTCATAGCGAGGCAGAAGAGCAATTCCTGGCCATGCTCAAATTTGAGCAGAAAAGCCATGTAGAAAAGCTCACTGAATTCCTCAATTGAGGTTGGGATGGGATTTTCCATTAATACCCTAGTACCAGAGTTTACAAATAAATATATTACAGTTAGATCTGCAGCAGAATTCAGCGGTTACAATCAGCAATATCTTTGTCGGTTATTGAGGGAGGGTGTATTTTATGCGTGTGGGTGATTCTCTGTCCTAGAAATAGGGCAAAAAAGGGGTGAGCTAAGACTTCCTGCTGTTCGTGGCTTAGAATGGCTCTAGGCGTGTCTGTGCTTCAACTCTTATCATTTATGGTCAAGCAATAGAAAAAACCCTGCTAGAGCTAGACAGGGGCTAACGGATGAGCTAGTAAATATGACAATTTTAAACTAGTTTAACTAGGCATTTCTCTCAAGTATCCCCTGTATTCTTCTATTAATCTCGGTAAGAACAGACACCCAGCGAGCAACCTTGTCTGTTGGATCATATGCATCTACCTGACCAAGCCAGTCTATAAGAGCTCCTGCCGCTGGTGAGAGTTTATTGGCTATTTCAAACGCCCGATCATGAATTCTCTTTGCTTCTTTAATCCACTCATCCTGATTATCCATAGCCCTGCACTCACCAATGGTTCTATGTTCGATAGATCGCCCCCTAATCTCTGTTAATTCTTTTATTGTCCTGCGTTTACTACGTCTCAATACATAACTTCCTCCTGTAATAATAACTGCGGCAAGTGCACCGCCAATTGCACCGCCAATTATCTCTGACAAAAGTTCAGCGCAATCAAAAAACTCACTCATTGTTATTATCCTCCTTCATAACTAATAAGCAATTCAGCAGGGGCTAATAATCTATCGCTTGAATGGTGATAGCTTAGTGTTGTATCAAAGCTAGAGTGCCTAGCCATTTGTTGAACCTGTAGTGGTGTAGCACCATTTGTTAGCGCGTTTGTAATAGCTGTGTGCCTTAGGCTGTGTATTGACTTTCTAGAATGTTTATATTTATCTTTCTTGGGCTTGAGTAGTGGGTCTAGCATTATACCTGCTTCTATCATCCTGTCTTTGATAGTCTCTGTTAGTGATCTTAGAGCTAGTCTTTCACCTTTAGACTTGATACTAAGGCTTGTGAATAGGGCTTCTGACTTATCGCCAGATCTGACATTTAGCCATGAGTTTATAACCTGCTCTTGGTTTGCAGGGATAACTACAAACTCGTCTTTTTCTAATCTCCCCTTACCTTGAACCCATAGCACTAGCCTACCCTGTTTAGTTGTCAAATCTTCCAAGTTAGCTCTATATAGCTCTACCCTTCTCAAAGCACAATAAAGCATGAGGGTTAAGATAGCTCTATCTCTAATACCTAACCCGTTATCTTGGCAGGTCTCAAATAGCGTGTGTACTTCTGCGTTTGTTAGCTGGTCTCTCTTATGATGTGTAGATCTTGAGCGTTTAGCACCTTTCACTATTTGAGCCGGACTAAACGGTAGATAGCCATATAGAACCATGAACCGATAGAAAGACCTAACAGCAGATAGTCTTAGATTTATTGTCTGTGGGCTGTAGCTCTCTGATAGCTTGGACTTGAAACCTAGCACATCTTTAGGGCTTACTGTGCCGGTTTCTAACGCATTATCTTTCAGATAATCAGTAAATATATTTATCCCGATCTGGTACATCTGGGTAGGATTGACACTGCAAAAGGCAACTTCATAACCGGACAGGAATCCAAAGTAATGGGGTAGGTTGGCGCACCTATCCCATTACAACTTTCCATTAATAAACGTGTGTGCACCCGTGATGATCCCTCTTTATAAATTCCATCAAGGCGACCTAACCCCCGCTCCACCTGACCGCCTGGGAAAGACGGGAGACGGAGGTCTGAAGACGGAAAACTTAGGCCAGGCGCCAGGTGAGTTCTTCCGTTAGTCGGCCCCAAGTCACAAGTCGTGGGCAGTCGATACCATTGGATGAAATGTCAAAAGATTTTGGAGTTTTGCGAGAGTTCTAGCGGTGACGGTGAACACTTATCACCGTAAGATCTAGGCACCGTTTCAAGTTCAAGATGAGGAGGGTAAGGATATGTCAACAGAAGGCATTCAAAAAGCGGTTGCTGGGTATTTCGCAGCCACGAGAGCTATGGATATGGAAGCTTGGGTAGCCACATTTGCTGAAAATGCGGTAAGCCACGACCCGGTGGGGAGCCCAGCCATTGAGGGTCATGAGGGTTTGCGTCAGTTCTTTCAGGGCATAACTGGAGCCTTCGAGAAGTCAGGGCTGACAGAGGATCATGTTTTCGTTGCAGGCAATGGAGCCGCAGTAAAGTGGACGGGCCACGGTTTAGGGAAGAATGGTCGCGAAGTGACTTTTGAGGGGATCGATGTCTTCGAGGTAAATGAAGAAGGCAAGATTCAAACCCTGTGGGCTTACTGGGATGCTGCGGCGATGATGGCTGAACTGCAGGGCTAGCTGCAATTGAGGTTCATTTGGGTGAGCGTCGCGTCCACCGCAAAGTCCCCTGAAACGGTGCCTAAAGAGTGTTTACAGTTTGCTTCGCTTGCCCAAACGCTTCGTACTGCACAAGCCTACGGGCGTGATGTGTTTGACTGGCAGCTTGGAGAACATTGCCAGTTGAACTTCGAATGATGGCTTTGAAGTGTTCTGAAGGAAGGGGACAGCAAACCAGAGAAAAGGGGAGCAGACAAAAGATTTTATCACTTGCAAACCCCATGAAAGCACTACAGTTAGCGCCGTTCTTTAATGATATCCAAGATTTTCCCCCAACTCTTGGTAAATGCGCTCTTAAAGAGTTGTACCGGACCAAATTCCTCGAATTCTTCAACCTCTAATCCATCTTCCAGATAGCCTCTCTTAAAGTCGGGGAGTTTTTCCATTAACTCATCGATAATTTTCTGGGGTACTGGATTGAAGATCCGATATACAACTGGAGGATCTTTCTCCAGCAATTTATCAGCAGTTCCTACCCAGTTGATTGTAATACATACGCGTCCCCCCACCATCTCAGTGAAGTGATGTAAACCTCTAGCACCCCCACCTACAAAAACACACTTATAGGCTCGTTCGGTCATAATCTTGTATACTTTGCGAGCCACAGCTAAACCTGCCTGATGCAACACATCTGTAGAGATCTGGACATCATTCTCATTTACATAGTTTCTTAGGTAATCATCATATATCCCTGCTATATGAGACATGTACATCATGGGCCATTTTCCAGAGGCACGGGCTGCTTTCCCATAGGTTTCAGCTAGAGCCACAAATTGACTGACACCAAATATCTCAGTAGAGTTCATTGGCACATTTTGTGGAACCAACTCTTCAATTGCTTCCAAACCTGGTTTCGCGAGGGGTATCTTGCAGCAGATATTTGGACTCACTTTTCGGTTATCCAATGCTTGTCTGACAATATCCTCAGCTTCGTGGTCTGCAAAAGGATCCCCCTGGATGCTGACATATCCATGCTCACCTCCACTCTTTTTAAACAGTGGCATGAATTTTTCAGCAATTGGTTTGACCATACGGGATTGAAACTCAATTGCAGCTTGACGATCATCGTTGATTTCCCGTAACACATTATCCAAAATATCTGATGTGTACTCACCATAATCAGGATGATCTAACATTTTTTGGGTATATGCTGGATTATTTGTGCACCCTAGAGCACCATTTTTTATTGCTAAATCTGCTTGTTCTTGAGTCGGATTATTTATCCAAAACATCGTTGGGGATTTTTCTATTACACGAATGAAATAAGGTTTCATTGCTAATATCTCCTTATGAATCAAATTATGAAAAGTCTATACCCTGTTTACATTTGAGAATTGTCTCGCGTCATCAAAACCAAAATCGTATAAGGATTGGAACAAGCTCAAATAGATATTTAGAAATTTGATGATTCAAAATTAATCTCAATTGATTCTTGAATAATATTTACCTATCACCATTAATCAGGGATGTGGCTTGTACGATCTCTTGTAAATCTGTGTATAGGAAAGGTCATTTTAACTATTGATTTTTTCGAATATAGTCAATTGTTTCGCCAATAGATCTAGTTGGTTTAAATTCAAGCCCAATAAATTTTTTGTAACCCGTAGACAGTATCGTTTTATAGATATTTTGATAATTTATTTCTCCAGTACCCGGATCGTTTCTACCGGGCACATCTGCAAAATGGTAATGGTAGATAAATGGGTGATATTTTACAATCCTCTCAGTTAAGTTCCCTTGACTTCTCTGCATGTGATATATATCGCACAAGATTTTCACTCGCTCACTGTTAAGATCGTTTAACAAACTTGCAGCATCCTCTATGCGAGTTAGGAAATAGTTTGGGATGTCGATTGGGTTAAGCGGTTCAATAAGCAATGTGATATTCGTTCCTCCCAGTAATCCAATAGCCCAATGAAGGTTTTCAAGATAGCAATCACGATGCTCCTCTATAGTCACATCCTTTATGCATTTCCCTGACATCACATGAATCATTGGTTCACCAAGAAATTCTGCATACTCAAGGGATTTCATAAAAGATCTACGAAAATGTTCCTTCCTTGTCGGAATAGCACCAGTACCCCATTCTCCTGCTCGTTGATCACCCGCATCAACATTAAAGAAGATAATTTTCAAAGCTAAGGAGTCAATCAGGTCTTGAAGATTGGATTTTGACATCTGATATGGATACCAAATATCGACAGCATTAAAACCATGTTTTACTGCTTTCTCGATAGCATCAGGAATTGACATATTCTCAAATAGAAGATTGATGCAAGCGGAAAATTTTGTATGAATCATAGGTGCAATTTCCTCAATAACATGCTAATATCCGAAAACATTGAGTTTTTTACAAATGGAAACTAGTTCGGGGTGAA
>JAUWDF010000177.1 GCA_030608925.1 Candidatus Bathyarchaeota archaeon
GAATTTGAATGATATTGAAATAGATGCTGTCACTAAACGCTTCGAAGACACGGTAGCTGTGGACAACGTCTCGATGAAAGTTGCGAAAGGCGAACTCTTTGGCTTGTTGGGACCAAATGGTGCCGGAAAGTCTACACTTACAAAGATGCTTTGTGGAATGACAAACCCTACTTCAGGTACAATCAAAGTTGGAGGATTCAACATTCAAGATAATGCTATGAAAGTGAAAGAATTACTTGGCGTTGTTCCTCAAGACATTGTTCTGTACGATTACATGAATGCCCGTGAAAACCTTGCCTTTTTCGGAAAACTTTACGGATTATCAGGAGGCAAACTTAGGGATCGAATTGAGGAACTTCTGAAGTTCACTCAGCTGGACGAAAAAGCTGTAAAACGCCACATTTCCACCTACTCTGGTGGCATGAAACGCCGTGTTAACATAGCTGCTGCTCTTCTACATGAACCTCAAGTTATGCTGTTGGACGAACCTACCGCCGGCCTTGACCCCGGAAACAGGTTAGCTCTCTGGGAAATAATTCAGACGTTACACAAGGAAGGAAAAACCATAATGCTAACAACACACATGATGGATGAAGCAGAAGAACTAAGCGACCAAGTGGCAATTATGGACAAGGGCAAAATAATCGCCCTAGGCAGCCCCCGTCAACTCATAAAGAAAGTCAAAATGGAAAACACCATAACTGTGGTTCCGAACAAAATAACTCCGAAACTGATAGAAGTTGTGAAGAAGGTTTCAGGAGTCAAAAGGTCTTACAAGGCTTATGACGAAGCGGAAAAAATTGAAACAATAAAGATAATAACAGAAAGAGCGGAGGATATCCTTCCCGAAGTGGTCTCAGGCATCTCCTCTGTTGGAACAAAAATTCTATCAGTCCAACTTTCACGCGTTACTCTTGAAGACGTGTTTATTCTGCTCACAGGGCGAAGACTAATGGAAGAGGAGGAACAATTATGAAGCTTAAGAGAACAATACGTCAAGTATTCGCAATTGCAAAAACGGACTTTCTTGGAATTGTAAGAAACAAAACCGCCATCTTCTTCACGTTGCTCTTTCCTCTGTTTTTCCTGATTATAATTGGCTTCACGTTCGGCACTCAAGGCACGGGAGAAACAAGCAGCATCCACGTTGGAACAGTCAACCTCGACGGAAACATGATCGACGTAAATGGCACCATTTCTCAAAACAGCACAATTGGAGACGTATTTGTTCAAGTACTGAAAGACGCTAACTTCACAGTTTATGAGTACAATGTGTACGGCGATAAAGACACCAATGGCACTGCAGCCTATGACATTAGTCGCGGGGAGATCAAAATAGCCGCGGTATTACCAGCGAACTTTACAGAAACACTTTCTTACCTATATACTGACAGCTCGGGAACACCAATCCCAACAAGAGCCCATCTTGATCTCTACACTGACCCAAGCGACCCCACAGGTTCCATAATCGCACAACAAAGCCTTCTCGGCTTCATCTCCGGATTCATAAAATCTTATCAAGAAATCGCGATTAGCCAACTTCCAGAAAATCTTCAAGACTATGCTGAAGTTCTAGCCGATCCGGTTACAGTTTCAACCAGCGAAGCAGATGTCTCTGGACGCCAGCTAAGGTGGATTGACTACATGGTCCCAGGTACGCTGGGTCTTGTCCTCCTTTGGAGCGGGTTGAACCATGCTTCTGTATCTATCGCAACCGAACGGACGAAAGGAACCTTTCAGCGAATGGTTATTGCGCCTGTCTCTTCTATAACTGTTCTAGCGGGAAAGTTTATCTCCTCGCTGGCAATCGTCTATATATCTGCTGTCATCATGCTTGTCAGCGGTTTACTTCTTTTCCAAGTCAATCTCTACTGGAATGTTCCCGTAATTATCTTAGCCATCTTCCTAGGTGCACTTTCTGCAATTGGGATCGGACTAATAATCTCATCTGTTGCAAAAAACGAGGAGGCTGCCAATTCTATAGCAGTTCTAATCAGCGTTCCACTCCAATTCTTCATCGGAGCTTTCTTCCCTCTAGACATAATGCCGGAGCCGGCTCAAATCTTCGGAGAGGCTCTTCCGTTCACAAAGCTGGTCTATGTCATGCAGGATATTATGACTAAAAATCTTCCATTTGAAGCAGTAATGCCAGAAATTATTTACCTGACAATCTCCGGCCTGATTTTGTTTGTCGTAGGGATAATAGCCTATCGATTATCTCTAAAGAGGCTCTAAAGTCACATAGCAATTTTTCTGTGTTGCTATTAATTCGACAATTGTTCTATATTTGTTCTCTAACTTACTCCGTGGTTTCAACAGTCTTGGAAAATACGGAACCCCTCCAGCAGCCATAATCTCCAGATTTGACCTTTTCCTCATGATTATCCCAGAGAGTTGCATACTCTGATGAAAGCCTTACTTAAGGAAAGCCCGAATATTTGGCGCGCGCGCATCGCCTTAAACTCGACTCCGTCAATGACCGTTTTTTGAAGGTGTTCCTTATCTGCAGCTGCTCAAACTACTTCCATGATTCTTCACCCATGGGCTTACTCATCCATCTCCCTTTCCTCTTCCGAGCAGAAGAAATAGATACATACCTTCACACCATATAAGATTCTGAAAAGTTACGGTTGGGACTTAAACTATTGAAGAAAGACAGAACCACATCTGTAGAAGAGTTGATTTGCAGTGTTCGAGATTTTGTGACAGAAAGAGAATGGGAAAAATATCATAACCCCAAAGATCTAGCAGAGTCAATCAGTATCGAAGCTGCTGAGCTTCTCCAACTTTTCCAATGGGTCACACCAGAGGAAAGCCAACACTTTCAAGAGGAGCCACCGAAAACTCAGCGCATCAAAGAAGAACTTGCTGATGTGGTTCTATATTGCTTAGGTATGGCAAACACTCTCAATATCGACCTCAGTTCTGCAATCTACGACAAAATCGAGCAAAACAAGAAGAAATACCCTGTAGACTTGTACAAAGGAAAGGCACATCTCGACTAGAAGTTTTTCATAGAATCTTAAAACTTGCGCGCGTTGGAGAGGGGGAATGCTCGCGCTGATTTTTTTGCGCGCGCAGTAATGATTAGAAGTTGAATAACAGATTGATGAAAGAAACTTCTATTCATGAAAAAAAAGAAGCGGGGGCTATTGGAAGCGTCTTCTATTGTACAAGAAGGCTA
>JAUWDF010000239.1 GCA_030608925.1 Candidatus Bathyarchaeota archaeon
ACGTGATGAAAACCCGAATCTTGGTTATAAGCCACGTCACAAAGAAGGCTATTTCCCTGTTTCTCCCACGGATTCACAACAGGACATTCGTGAGGAAATGGTACAGACACTGATTGCCTGCGGTTTGAGAGTTGAAGCACAGCACCATGAAGTGGCAACTGCCGGACAGGGGGAAATTGATCTTCGTTTCCTTACACTGGTAAAAATGGCCGATGCAACAAATATGTATAAATACATTTTAAAAAATGTGGCTAAATACATATAGGGTGAGAAAAACCACAATAGAGAATATAGGGACAAACATGGAAAACGCAGTAGAGATTAAAGATTTGTCTAAACATTACGACGAAGTAATTGCGGTGAATCGCATTAGTTTTGAAGTTAGAAAAGGAGAAATTTTCGGTTTTTTAGGTCCAAACGGAGCTGGCAAAACTACGACCATTCGAATATTAACTGGAGTTATAAAGCCAAATGGAGGAACTGCAAACATAATGGGCTACGACGTTCTCAAACAACCTCTGAGAGCTAAACAAATCATAAGTGTTGTTCCTGAAACGTCTAACGCCTACATAGACCTTACTGCTTGGCAAAATCTTATGCTAATAGGCGAACTATATGGAATCCCCAAAAAAGAGAGACTGGAAAGAGCTGAAGCCCTACTTAGAAAGTTCGAACTTTATGAAAGGCGAAATCAGCTTGCGAGAGGCTTTTCTAAGGGAATGAAGCAGAGACTTATGCTATGCATGGCTCTTCTGACTGAACCACAAGTTCTCTTTCTCGACGAACCTACCGCAGGGTTAGACGTTAAAAGTGCCCGCTTGATGAGAGATATCATCCGACGCTTTAATGGAGATGGCGCAACAGTTTTTCTCTCAACCCACAACATGGAAGAAGCAAACCAACTCTGTGACAGAATAGCCATAATAAATCATGGAAGAATCGCGGCTATAGATACTCCTGAGAATCTGCGAATGAAAAGCAGTGGTTTGAAATCAGTGGAAGTAAGCTTCAACAAAACCGTTTCTGTTGACGCCCTGTGCAAAATCTCTCGCGTAGCACAAGCGAAGAAAATGGGTGATAAAATAAGGTTATACACAGACGAACCGCATAACGTTATTGAGAATCTAATAGATTATGCTCGCTCAGAAAGTTTAGTAATTATTAGCCTTAATACGCTTGCACCAACTTTGGAAGACGTGTTTGTTAAGCTAATAGAAGAACGAGAAGGCGACTAAACATGCGTGAATATGCTTTTTCAGACCAGCTGAAACGTGCATTAGCGATTGCGAAGAAAAACCTTCGCATTTACTATAGAAGGGGACCTGTTGTAATCTTCGGGCTTCTAATGCCCTTTTTCCTCTTTTTGGCATTTTTCATCGGAAGAAACATGCAAATAGAGCGGTTATTCACTGGATTGTTGGGGATGACGATTTTCTTTTCCTCCATGTCAATTGGTCCAGTTATAGTGCCTTTTGAAGCAAGGTCAAGAACCTTAGAAAGACTTTTATCTACTCCAGTTTCTGTTTGGGCTCTATTGATGGGTGATGTAATAGCCTCGTTTCTCTATGGCTTTTTGATATCCTTTGTGCCATTGATAATAGGTTTGATTCTTGGTGTAAACATAGCCAATGGCTTAGTTCTAAGCTTAGGCATGGTTTTAGCAGCTTTTTGTTTTTCATCATTCAGTGTTCTCTTATCCGCTTATCCCCCAACAGATGTTCCATCTACAGTGATGATGGTATCAAATTTGGTTAAATTTCCTTTAGTTTTCATTAGCGGAGTCTTCATCCCAATATGTGAGTTGCAAGATTGGGGACGAATTGTTGCATCTTTTTCTCCATTGACATACTTCACGGATTTAGTGAATTATTCCACCCAAGGAATTAGCTACTATTCAGTCTTCGTTGATTTCGCTGCATTGATGGGATTTACTGTGCTATTTCTTGTATTTGCCATCAAAATTCACGAAAAAACCCTAGCAGAAAGACTGGCATGAGGTTCAATTACGAAGGTTGACCTATACCATCGTATTGTGAATCCCACTTCCGCACTATAAGTTGCACAGCAACCCAAATGCCTTCTCATTCTTCTGTCTCAAACAGTATGGTAATGCATATAGGGAATACCTGAAGAGAACTCCAAGGTGGATAGGAATACCCAAATCAGAGAAAACAGAGTGAATATTTTACTGGTAAATTAGGGTGGGGTTCCCACCCCCCGCACCATGGATGAACGCCCTCACTTTCGCATCCGCTATTTGTGCTTCTTGAAGATCTTGACAGTATCCATTTCATAGATGTATTCAAAGTCTGCTTCCGCCAATTGGCAAGCTTCCTCAACCAGTTTTGCTACCCTTGAGGCTCATTCGTCATCTTGGAAGTCCACTGGATGTGTGCAGATTAAAGTGTTCTTTGTGTGTGTCTGCAAAGAATAGTATGAGAATGGGCACATCCAAAGAATATGCCGAAGAAGGGGATAGAAAATTATTGTTGATAAATCGTTTTTCTTGGACCTATGGCTATTGTGTACACGGTTTTGTTTTTTTCTGAAATCGAATAGATAATCCTTATTTTTCCGATTCTGATGCTGTAGTTTCCTTT
>JAUWDF010000163.1 GCA_030608925.1 Candidatus Bathyarchaeota archaeon
GAAGGAAACCTTAATCGAAAGAGGACGTAGAATGTACTGCCAAGTTAGAGAATATGCCAGCATGTTTAACAGGAGAACAGCAATCGCCAGTGAATAGTAGAAGATGTCGATTTGCTGGATAGTTACGATCATTTCTGGTATGTCAACAAAGAAATGTAGGTAAGCAACGAAAATCACCAGACCTACTAACAGAAGGGGAACAGTTCTTCTGAGAGTCTTACTCTTTCCTGGAAGCCATTCAGTACTCTCTGAAGCGTCGGGTTCAAACACTTAATTCACGGCATTTTTTGGTTTTTAGTCGTTTTTTGCCATATGATCTGACATGTCTGTGTTCTTTCTTTCATCACAGCCTAAGACTGCCATATTTGCTCAAGATGGTTTTTAAAGGTGATTTGGCAAGCAAGGAAAATTCTGTTGTGCAATTCATTAGGCACGGATTACATTTAGGAATTATAGTTTCTTTAACCTTCTTCATCCTCTTGCTTTTCAGCAGATCCGTCATAGAATGTTGAAGTAGAGAACCTATGTAAGTTTCTTTCGTGCGGGGAAGACCTGGACACAAAAACAGTTTTCCTTCATTGTTTACAGCCAAATACAATTTTCCAGCATCACAAAGTTTTGGAACTGTCCCATTGATGTAGTCGGAGATGTGGTTTAGGAAGTAATACGACTGTGATATTTGGCGACAATAATTCGATTTCATTTCTAAAATTTGCTTTACCGAACGGTCAACGGCATCCTTGGGGATTACCCAAGAACTGGAACCAATGACAGGTTGGATGAAAAAGTAGTCGGCTCCAATGTTTCTTACGGTGTCAAAGACTTTGCGTAATTCTTGAAAGTTAAGTTTGTTTAAGACAAAATTTACGCCAATAGCACAAGCACGAGGATTTGTTGCTGCCAGATGCTTGAGACCTTGAATCGCTTTATCATAGGCTCCTTTTTTGCCTCGGACTTCATCATGGGTATCGGATAAACCGTCCAAAGATATTGATATAGACTGAAACAAATTAGCGAGTTTCTGCGCCCTAGATTTTGTTATCAGGGTGCCATTCGTACTTAATGTGACAACTAACCCTTTGTCCACAGCGTATTCTGCTATGTCTTCGAGGTCGTTTCTAAGTAAAGCTTCTCCTCCAGTAATACCTACGGTCATGACATCGGCGTCGGCTAAGTTATCAATAACCATTTTTGCCTCGGTTAAAGTCAGATCTTTGTTCAGCTTATCACGATAAATTGTTTGTCTATCACAGAAGAAACAATTTAGGTTACACTTGTACGTTATATCCCACGCGACAAACATGGGGGAAGGCATTTTCAACTTTATTTTTGAATATAGCCGTAACGTTCGCAACAAGGGCATATTTAGTTTAAGCGGATTTATGTTCACCAACGATTTCTAGCTCCCTACTGCATGGCTTCGTTTTTTGTGCATATATGACAAATTGTTTTTTTCTTTGCGAGTTTTCCATTAGCAACTATTTCTCTTGAAGAGCGATAAGCATCATTATTCCATATTGCAGAAAATCCTTCTTCAAGTGCATTCCCAAATCCCCATTTTTCCCCGTAAACATTACAACAAGGAAAGATGCTTCCATCCCAGTTCATCACAGACCTTGTCCATAAAGATGAACAATCATTGTTAAGCGCTTTTTTCCTTCTCTTCACGATGCTGCCGTATGCTGAATAACGCTCATCACGAGGTAACCACTCTTTCACATTTTCGAATTGAGACTCGGGATCTAGAAAGAATCTCTGACTCATATCACAGAGAAGTTTCGCAAACTCTATGTGATCAACACCGATTTCTTTAGCCAACCTCTTCGCCTTAGGCACCTCTTTTTCAGTGAATCTTGTTACAAAAAACTTCCATTGTAAAAGAGGCTTTCGAATATTCAGTTTTCTTTTTTCCTTTACGATTTTCTTTATGTTGCCAAGTACCTTTACAAAATTGTTTCCTCGTTGATATGTTTCAACAGTTTCCTGACTTGCCCCATCTAACGACACCATTAGTATGTTTAAACCAGACCACATTAATTCTCTGCAAATCGTATCATCAAAAATGTTCAGATTCGAACTTGTTGTCACTATAATTTTTCGGTCTCTAGCGTATTTAACCATTCTAAA
Source organism: Candidatus Bathyarchaeota archaeon (assembly GCA_030608925.1). Lineage (GTDB taxonomy): Archaea > Thermoproteota > Bathyarchaeia > Bathyarchaeales > SOJC01 > JAUWDF01. Next base: position 2,128 of record JAUWDF010000163.1, read on the forward strand.
AAAGTCTTTGTTTAGAAAAGGTTCTCCCCAATTGTACAACTCTACTATTAACAGGTAATCACCGAGTTCGTCAATGATTTTTTTGAAATTCTCAAAGGCAAGAAAACCTTTCGGTAAACCTTCTTTTCCTTGACCTGTTGGGCATAGGGAACAGCGTAAAGGGCAAAAGTTTCCAGTTTCAACGGTCAAGTAGTATGGGAATCCCGCAACATAGGATGACTTCAAGAACCTATGTTGAAATTCGACCAGAAAAAAATTGAATAGGGCTTTTTGCTTCATTAAAATGCCAATCAAGTCTTGAGGCTGATCCTTGAGGAACGTAAGAAAGTGGTTGATTTCGTTTCGACCAAGCCTCAATTTCCTTGTACTCATTCTGGTCTAACCCGTTCACTTTGTAGTTTATGTTGTTAATAATCGTTTATCAATATCTTTACCGAGGCTTCCTTCAACATCGTTTCATTCTCCACCTCCAGATAAGTTGATACTTTTCTAGAGAAGATTGTTCTGGAGAAAAAAATTAGAGGCGCATCGGATTTAGCTCCAAAAGCGCAACTTGCAGCCGGATTCCTACATAACATATTAGCGCCTGAAGACCACCCAGCACAAACCGACAGCTCTAACCCAAGCCATACACCAAGCTCCGCAACTAACCTAGAGATTCACGTTCACCAAGTGAACTAGTCTTAGATAATGTGCACGTCATTAGCTGTATTACATTCCGGTTCTGTATCTGTCCATTAGTTCCTGTTTTTTGGCTTTGTTCCATCCGCTCACTGCTTGGTAATAGCCTGTTACTCTGGACCACCATTCTACTTTGTTGGAGCCACAGTAGGGGCACTTCTCAAAAATGGGCGAAGTAACTTTTCCACAGTCGCTGCAGACAGTTAAGTCCTTAGTGTATGCGAAGTAGCCTACGTTGCTTTTAGTGGTGATTCTTTTGGTTAGTTTATAGAGGGCTTCAGGGTCTGGAGAAGCGTCTCCCAGCCAGACATGGAACATGTTTCCTCCGTTCAAGAGGGGAAAGAACTTCTGCTCAATATCTAGCCGATCAAACAAACCCATATTAGCCTTCACATCAACGTGAGTTCCGTTGGTGTAATAGACGGGAAGATCCTTCTTCCTGTTAGCAAGAAGAAAGTTGGCTTGCTTTATATCTCCCTTAACAAGCTTCTCCGCATTGCCCCGGTAACGGTCTGTTAGAAGGTCAGCTATG
>JAUWDF010000194.1 GCA_030608925.1 Candidatus Bathyarchaeota archaeon
AAATCGCGTATACCACCTTTCCACCGCAGAGAAAAACCTAGGTGTAATTTACGATCCTTGCTCACAATGTGGACACACGCTTGTGCAGAAACAATATAGAATGCTCTGCCCAAAATGCGGCAGGATCGAGAAACGTCACACTGCTGCAGACTATGGCGAGGTAGCCTTCTAATTAGAGGCATGGAATATGGAAATCAAAATTATGAAAAAAACCAAAAATGAGCTGAAAATTCAGATAGTAGGGGAAGGACACACATTCTGCAACATTTTACAGAAAGCTCTAGTCAAAGATAAAAGAGTTGACATGGCGGGTTATAACATAAAGCACCCCCTTACCGCGATCCCCATCCTGTACATTAACACTAAAGCGCGAAGCAAACCAGATGCAGTTCTCCTCCAAGCAGTAAAACAGATGCAGAAAGATACGAAAGCTTTCAAGTTAGCCTTTGAAAAAGCACTGAAGGAGATGCCTTCCTAGAGCTCATCTTCGTTCATTGCGAATTAAGTTTTTTTTTCACTTCAATAAGAAGAGCACTGAAAGCGTCCACAATGTTGTCATGCCTAACTAGTACTGCAACATCTTCAGCGATCGTTGTTAGACGCTGCAGCCAAGCATAAGCCAAGAGTGCTTCCACTGCATCTCCTTGGCTATGTCGATCACTTCTTGGAGGCATCAACTGCTTGAGGTCAACCTTCTTGAAAGCCTTGGAAAGTGAAAGGCTGGTAGCTTTAACCCCTTTTGGTTTATTCATCTTCTCCGAAAGATATAGAGAATTAAGTAGGTTTGTGTAGGCGTCACCAAAGCTTGCTAGGTCATCATCCAAGATTATTTCCCTTAGACTCTTGTATTCAGGTGCAAATGAGTATCGTTTCTTCTTCAGATTCGACATTTTGGTTATTTCCTCCAGTTCGGATAGTCCGTGCCTAGAGAAACAGAAATTTGTATTTAATTTTTTTCATACATCCTATAGCTGAAGGTTCTTTTCCAAGAGCATGCACGCGCGCGGATCTTAGCTTTTCGTACGCCTATTCAAGGTTGGTTAATGTCTACGTAAATCTAATGCTTTCCGAAAATGGTTTTTATTTGTTTCCTGTTCTTATTTCTGGCGCTAGACGCAAGTAGGAGATTCTTGTTGGGGAAACTTCGCTTTGTTAAGCCTGAGATTAGAATTGTTGGTGTAGATGACGGTTTTTTCGTACCGCACACCCATGGGAGATGCGAGATTGTTGGTGTTGTATTCAGAGGAGGTTATTGGCTTGATGGAGTCATGCGGACGCAGATTCAGATTGATGGGATGGATGCCACGGATAAGATCGGAGATATGATAAGACTGTCGCCGCATTTTGGACAGTTGAGAGTCATCATGTTGGATGGAGTAACATTCGCTGGTTTCAACGTAGTTGATACTTCCAGGCTTTTTGCAATGACGAAATTGCCAGTTATTGCAATCACACGTAACAAACCTGATTTTGAGGACATACAGAAAGCTTTATGCAATTTGGAGTGTGGAGAAATTAGACTAGCAACTATGAAGGGATTGAATAGTATTCAGAAAGTGGTTACCAGGAAAGGGGAGGGAGCAGTTTTTATGCAGGTTACTGGATGTGAGCTAGGTGTTGCTGAGAAAATAGTGAAAAGTACTTCAACTCGGAGTAATATTCCTGAACCGCTCCGGGTGGCCCATTTGATCGCATCAGGGCTTACTACCCCAATAAGAGATTAGATGCAATGTTCGTCTGAAGAAAAGATTTTTAAGAGCCGATTGGGACGGGGAATGAACGAATGTGGTGAGTAGGTCATGGAGTTTTGCCCAAAGTGTGGTAAGAGGCTTACGCTTCAGAAAGAGGAAAAAAAGAGTGCAAAATTGGTTTGTCAAAAGTGTGGATTCAAGAAAAAGGCTGAAGTTAACCAGCAAAACACAGTTCCCTTAGTTAAAAATGATATTGAACCATACCAAGAGTCAATTGCAGTGATTGGGAAAGAAGAACAGAAGTTAAGGACTCTACCCACCGTTCGAATAGAATGCCCAAAATGCGGAAACAACTTGGCATTTGCCTGGCAAGTACAAACTCGTGGCAGTGATGAGTCATCAACCCAGTTCTTCAGATGTACAAAATGTAACTTCACCTTTCGAGAGTATACCTAAGACTCCCACGAATTGAATACACGAATAGATTGTTAGTAATGTATGGTTAAGGTGCTCTGTTTTCCGAGCGGTATACTTTTATTTTTGGGGTTTACACATACGTAAGCATTGTATGGGAGGCTACTTGTGTGTTCAAAATCAAAATGACAGATCCTAAACTTCTCCGGGACATGTTTTCCGCCATAGCAATCCTTGTAGATGAAGCAACCTTCAACGTAGATCCAGAAGGTATTCAGCTACGAGCTATGGATCCCTCCAGAGTCGCTATGGTTGATTTCCAATGGTCAAAAGATGTCTTTGATGATTATCAATGTGATCAACCTCAGAAAATGTGCATCAACATATCCGAACTCCTCAAGCTTCTCCGCAGGGCAAGCAGAGAAGAAGTCATAGAAATCTCGCTAAACCCTGAGACCGCACGACTTCAAATATCGATCACAGGCAGATACACTCGTACCTTTAACATGCCCACTCTAGAACCACAAGAAGAAGAAACTCCTACACCAAAAATCACCTTCAAAGTCCAGGCAAAAATAACTACAGACGGACTCCGTCAAGCAATTGAAGACGCTCAATTAGTAAGCGATCACGTACGTATTGAAGCAGACAACGAAAAGTTAGTACTCAACGCGACAGGAGATCTCATGGGCGCCAATATTGAGCTCAAAAAAGGAAGTGATACACTTCTTGACTTACAGGTCCAAGAGCCAGCCAAAGCAACTTTCAGCCTCAGCTACCTTGCTGAAATAATCAAAGCCGCTTCAGCAAGCAGCGAAATCGCAACGATAGAATTCGCCAACGACATGCCGATACACATAGACTTTCAACAACCGAAAGAGGGAAAACTCACATACTATCT
>JAUWDF010000012.1 GCA_030608925.1 Candidatus Bathyarchaeota archaeon
TGGTGGCTACGTTCGCTGCGTTATTCCGGGGAAGAAGACTAGAATTCCCTGCTAACTTCCGAAACAGGTAATTGCCCGCGCGCATTCAAGAAGAACTAATCAGCTGTTAAATCAGGAAATATGTGCACATTAGTTTTTTCAGCAGTATGTGATTTGCAGGAGTGAGAATGTTTGGAATTTCAAAGATTTAGCGTCGATCGATATCGAAAATATGCCTCATAAAATGATGCAACTTAACTATGAGACTTAAGCTTTAAATTTCAGTGCGTGCAATTTGAAAAATAAATCGTTCTTGGCTTAAGTTGCCCTGGTAGTATAGTCCGGTCTAGTATAAGCGGCTGTCGCCCGCTCGACCCGGGTTCAAATCCCGGCCAGGGCGCCACTAAAATCTATGGAATTTGTAATTTACTCATTTGTTCAGTTGCTGCTTGCTGGGTTTGAGAACACACGTAATCCATATATTGTTGAAGGAGTCTACTCGTTTGCGGCGATAAATATGGGAAAAGTGATTGATACTCTTAAGTCTCCTTATGAGAAGTTGTTAGCGAAAACCAAGGAGATGGTGATTCTCGGAACAGCTACTGGCATCATCCATTGGGATATGGAGACGAAGATGCCTCCCAAGGGAGTTGGTCTTCGAAGTCAACAATTGGCTTTACTGAGCCAAATGTCTCATAGGCTAAGTACTGACCCGGAAATCGGAGATCTCCTGTCTAAGATTGAGAAGCATACGGATTACGAGAGTCTGAGTGCCCTGCAAAAGAGGAACGTGTATTTACTCAGAAAACACTATGACGAACAAACAAAACTTCCAGAAAAACTTGTCAAGGAAACTGCTAAGCAAGAAGCAATAGCAATTGATGTGTGGAAGAAGGCTAAAGGTGCCAAGGACTTTTCAATGTTTAAACCTGAACTTGAGAAGATGTTTAAGTTGAGGAAGCAAGCAGCTGATATTCTCATGGAAGTGAAAGGGACAGCGTCTCCCTATGACGCTCTCATAGACATGTATGAGCCTAAGATGGACGCGAGGACCATTACAAAAATTTTCGCTGAGCTTCGGGATGGACTAGTCTTAGTGATGGAGAAGTGTAGACGTGGATCAAAGCGGCTAGACACTTCATTTATGAACCGAAAGGTTCCCGTAGAAATGCAAGAGAAGATTTCCAAGGAGCTTGCAGAGTTTATCGGTTATGACATAAAGTCTCCTCAAGCTGGGGGAAGAATCGACGAGACTGAGCACCCCTTTACAGGAGGATATTATGACGATGTGCGGATAACAACCCACTACTACGAAAATAACCTGGCTTCTTCTTTGTTCTCTATATTACATGAGGGGGGTCACGCCATTTATGAGCAAAATTTTAAGGAAAGCTGGATGTATCAGCCAGTAGGTAGCTCGACGTCTCTAGGTTTCCATGAATCACAATCACGATTTGTCGAAAACATGGTGGGACGTTCCCGAGAGTTCTGGAACTACTTCTTCCCAAAACTGCAAGTCCTCACAGGGGGCATCTTCTCCAATGTGGCATTAGATGATTTCGTTAGAGCTATTAACCAAGTTAAACCCTCTAAAATCCGAGTAGAAGCAGATGAAGTTACCTACAGCCTTCACATAATCATACGCTTCGAGATTGAACAAGAGCTTCTAGCGGAAAGAATCACCGTTAAGGATTTACCAGAATTGTGGAACCAGAAGTACAAGGACTATCTTGGTGTAACAATTGAAAACGACTCTGAAGGAGTCATGCAAGACATCCACTGGGCCAGTGGCGCCTTTGGGTATTTTCCAACCTATGCCTTAGGTAACGTATACGGGGGACAAATTCTTGAAGCAATGGAAAGGGAATTACCTAATTGGAGAGATAAGATCACAGAAGGCAACTTCCAAACTCTGAAAAAATGGCTAGTTGAAAACGTTCACCAACAAGGAGACCTATACGACCCACCCGTTCTCATAAAGAGAATCACAGGTGAAGAATTAAACGTCAACCCCTTCCTCAAGTATCTCAACAAGAAGTACTCATGGGTATACGGATTCTAAGTAGAATCCCAAACACATTGGATTACACACTCTAACTTGTAAGATTATAGCTAAGAACACCGAAAATCCAAAAAACCTATGAAACGAGTAAGTACACTCTAGTCTGGCAACTTCAAGTCTAACACTCGTCTCAATGACTTGTATCGGTTCCTTACAGTGACCTCGGTTACTCCTGCAGCTTCCGCAATATCTTTTTGTGTTTTCTTTTCTCCAGCCATTAAACAAGAGATGTAAAGGGCAGCAGCTGCTAGGCCCATAGGGTCTTTACCCGCTGCAGCGCGTATACGTTTCGCCTCAGCCAGAATTTTTATTGCTTTACCTTGTGTTGGACCACTAATACCCGTTTTCTCCGCAATCTTTGACACATAAGTTAGGGGATCAGCAATGGGCATTTTTACATCCAATTCCCGTAGCAACAGTCTGTAGCACCTGGCAACATCTTTCTTATCAACAAGACTCGCCTCAGAGATTTCCCGAAGAGTACGCGGTGTGCCAGTGGTTCGACATGCTGCATACAATGACGCAGCAGCGATTGCAGCAATGGATCTTCCCCGAACCAAACCCTTGTCCAAGGCTTTTCGGTATGTGACTGCTGCCTTTTCTTTCACTGAACTGGGAAGATAGACTTTATCCGATAACCTGTCAAGCTCCGCCATCGCTTGAGCCAGATTCCTGTCAACGCTTGAGTGAACACGAGAACGAATCTGCCATTTTCTTAGGCGCCACATTTGCAGGCGAGTGGCAAGGGGCAGTTTTCGACCAAAAGCATCTCTATCAACTCTGCCAATAGCAGTTGACAAACCTTTATCGTGAACGGAATAGGAAGTGGGGACTCCAACTCTACTTCGAGACGCTTTCTCCTCCATCGTGAAAGCTCTCCACTCAGGACCTTTATCCATGGTTTGCTCTCGCAAAACTAATCCACAGTCACCGCACACTGTTTCTCCACTGTCGTAATCGTGAACAAGATTCAAGCTACCACACTCGGGACACTTGTCTGTTAAACGCTGACGCGTCATCGTCTTTTTACTCATTATTATACCTTCGATAACCCAGGCTGGAGCAGACCATTCACAATCACGATGTTCCTCATCAGAAGTTTCGGAAACAAAAATCGCTCATTTGTTTATAGTAATAGTGCCTTAGGCTAGGTTTACATATATAAATCTTTCGATTTCACCTTCCTAATTATCAAAACTTAAGACTAACAGAGATTCACCGTCAGGAGACGGAGCGCATAAAAGCTTTTCAGACAGAATACCTCCAACTTGATGGGACAAGAGCTCTGGAAGCCCGGTGGTGTAGCGGCCAAGCATGGCGGGTTCTGGACCCGCTGACGAGAGTTCGAATCTCTCCCGGGCTACCATCACTAAAAGGATTTGACTTTTCGAGATGCGTGCGCATATGCTACACATCTCCAATGTGAAGTAATTGATATTTTTAGTATGGAAATAGTGTTGAGTACGGCGAATATAGAGAGTAAGACTTATATTAATCGTTATTAATTAGATAAATATAGAAATGAAAACGTGATTTATGAAAATAGGGATTGTGTAGATATGGCTGAGGAATTAAAGGAAGAAATGAAGAAACTGAAAGAAGACATCAGTGAACTTAAAGAACAGCTAAAAGATAGGGATGAAGAACGTCGGAAGCGACGCCATGGAATCTATATAGATGTTGGAGAACGCGTGAGAGACTACGTGGGAGATGTCATGGAAGACGTGGCTGAGGGAATCGAAGGTGAACTCGCAAAATCAATTTTCATTGGTCCTCACGGGCGCCACATCAAAATGCGCGCGCATCGCTTCAGCGCGGGCGAGCGTGGTTCTTCAGATGAAAGGGAGGATCGACCGGTTGATTTTGACAGAACAGCTAAAGTCATAAGTGCCTTGGGTCAGGAGCATCGCCTAGCAATTCTTGATGAGCTTATGAGTGGTGGAAAATATGTGAACGAGCTTCAAGAAAAACTCTCAGAGATAGCTGCGAGTACATTGTCAAGTCATCTCAATGTTCTTGAAGAAGCAGGACTTATTGTCCAAGAAAGAGTTCGAGGACGATATCTCATCACTATACCTGGTAGATCCGGATACAAGATGGCCAGACGGGTCAACAGTTTTCTTGAAAAGAGGAATCAGGAATGACCCGACAAGGCTACAAGCTTAACAGTAAGGTTCTAAAAACAACCCAGAACATGACCCTTTGGAAAAACGAAAAGTGTATCGTAGAAGTCAACGACAATACTCCAGTAATCCAAGTGAATCTAGATGAAGAGGTGCATGGTTATGTTTTTGGAGGAAATGGAAGACTTGTCGTAGATACGATAGTTGAGACCACAAAGGGGGCAATAGGTGAACCAGTTGAAAAGGACATCAATAAACCCTTCTTAATGTTGGGAAATCCAGATAGTATTCAAGAAAGCTTGAAACCGCTGGAAGAAGAAGATTTTACCAGCCTGGAGATCAAGACCAAGAAAGAATTTCTAGATAAAGCGGAGGACTTGCTTGACCAATTCTTTGAAGGCTCGTCAGATAGACATAGACGCTCATCTTTCAATAGGACGTGCGCACGTGATGGTTTCATTTTCGCTTTTCCAAATGAGAAAGATAAGCTAGATATACTCGTATGCAACGATTCCAAGCTGATTTATACAGCTACTGACAAGGTTTTTGTATCAAAAAGAAACAAAGAGATCCTGAAAAGTCACGGCGAAGTTGTGATATCTAAGCCTGGTAAGTCAATCTTTGTGAGTAATGATCAATGCTCAAGCGTTCACATCCACAACAGCTGAACATGAACTGAATCTTGAATTGGAGGTGTGTTTATAGTATGGAAATTAAGGTTGGAGACATACATAAAGGAAAAACTTCAAAAGAGAGAACCAAAAGTGATGACAGTCTAACAGATCATGTGATAAGATCCCCTGGCAGCACGATCTACAATGTTGAAGATCAATATACTTCACGATCAAATCTACAGGCTCCCCGGGGGATAGCACCTAACTTGATATCGAGTTACCAAGAACACAAAGAAAGTAATGACCTATTTGCTAAGTATGAGACTCATAAAACTAGAATAGTTGAAATCTTGCGAAGACGTCTACTATAACTCCTCTTTTTTGCTTACAGTCTTTCGGGAATAGGGACTGGTTCCTCAAAAACAATGGCCTACCTCTGTAAGTTTGTTAGCTTCTCATCCAGCAAATCAATCAGGTTCTTTAACGTCTTGCATCGATCTATCTCTGTGCTAGGGACAAGTAAACTAAGTTTTCCATCTTTGTGAAGATAGATGGCGGGAAATTCTGTATTTTCTACGTCATGTGGGTGGGTTTTCAGCATCTTGAAGAATTCGTCTCGATGGAAGAATTTAGCAGGCACTTTGAGGTTGTCAATGAATGTTTTCCAATCAGTTTTCATACTTATTGTGCCATAAGTGAGGGCGCAAAGATTACACCGGTAGGTACTGGGGGAAACTGATTTGTGAAGAGCATCTTTGATTATGTTGAAGAAACTACTGTCTGCATTGTATACAAGAATAAGTTCTGTTTCAGGCTCTTTCATAGGAAAGCATTTTCTTTTTAGATACTTATTAATTCCTCTAAACGATATACCCTTAAAATATTTGGTTTCTACGCTGAGGGATCTGATTAAACTGTGTAGTTACCGAATATGTTCGGGATATAGTTATCCCATGCAACTTATACTTGTAAAAGTGTATCAAAAATGAAACCATGTAAAGAAAAAAGTAAAGCTAAAAAGCTGGAGCATCAGAAGTGTACACAAGACTCATTGTATTTCACTCACACATAAATTATGAGGATCTATATGTATGGAAGCTGAAAGTGAGAAAAAGACAAGAAAGCTGGCTATTGCAGTTCAAGGTGGAACTATAGACAAACTATATTCTGCCTTCATTCTAGCCTCTACAGCTGTTGCCATGGACATGGAAGCCCATCTTTACTTCACGTTCTGGGGTCTGCAAATGCTGGTCAAAGGCGCTATGGAAAATGCAGGCTTACCCGCAACTTACAAACATCTCGAAGGAAAAATGAAGGAGAATCTGAAAAGGATGAAATATCCGACACTCTACGAAATGCTCAAACGATTGAAACAATCCAGTCTTTTCAAGATATATGCTTGCAGTCCAACTATGGAAATGTTTGGAATCAAAAGGGAAGATTTCATTCCTGAAGTTGAAGAAATCGTAGGAGCTGCAACATTTCTTGAGATCGCAGCAACTGCAGACATAACGCTATTCATCTAAAACTCAGCCATCGTTAAGAAAGTGGAGGTGAGGGATAGATGGGAAAGAAAAAGGATGAAAAGTATGAATGTGGGGAGTGCGGACTTGTCGTTGTCGTTGCTAATCCCTGTGGTTGCAACTCATGCGATTTAGTATGCTGTGGCGAACCAATGAAAGAAATATAGAAGAAAACCATGAACTAAAAGAAATGCGTCTGTGATTAGTACACTTAGATGAATTCAGAATTAGGTGTTTAAGGAGGTGAATTAGTGACTGAAATTAGACAGGTTTACAAATGTAATATATGTGGAAATATAGTGGAGGTTTTGCATGATGGAGTTGGAGAACTTGTATGCTGTGGCGAACCAATGAATCTACTAACTGAGAAATCTGAAGATGCAGGCTTGGAAAAACATGTTCCAGTATTAGAAAAAGTTGGAGACCAAGTAAAGGTAAAAGTTGGCAGCATTCCTCATCCTATGGAACCTAATCATTACATAGAATGGATAGAAATAGTAGCTGACGACAAAATCTGCAGAGCATTCCTGAAGCCAAACAGCAAACCGGAAGCCACTTTTGAAACCATAGCAGGAAAAATCAAAGCAAGAGAATACTGCAGTATCCACGGACTCTGGAAAAGCTAATCAACCATATATCGAGAGAACTGCTGCTTGCGTGTGCATTGAAAGAAGTGATCTATAATGTCATCGTGCCATGAAGAGGGATGGGACAAGACATATCACCAACACCGCCCTGAAGACTTGCCCTGGGAACTAGGCAAACCCCGAGAAGGTCTAGTGAAACTTGTTAATTCCGGACGAGTCAAACCAGGCTAAGCTTTAGATCTTTGTTGTGGAGCTGGATCATACACAGTCTACCTTGCTGAGAAAGGTTTCAACGTCACCACATTAGACATATCTGGTAAAGCAGTGTTTTACGCTAAAAACAAAGCAGGCAAGGCAGAAGTTTCCATAAATTTCCTGATTGGAAACTTCACTAGTCTTCCTTTTAAGACTCATGAATTTGATTTTGCCTTTGATCTTGGTTGCTTTTACCACGTACCTACAGAGGAAAGAACTGCGTATATCAAAGGGGTTTTCAGAGTTTTAAAACCGAAAGCAACCTGTTTCTTAGTATGTTTCAGTTACGGGAATGGCGTAGCTTGGAATCATTTTAGAAAAGCACAAATCAAGAAACTGTTCCAAGACTGGTTCAGGATAGAGCAGATGGATCATGTGTCATCTGTCGAAGGTGACGGAATTGCACGATGTTTCTATCAAGTTTTAATGCAAAGATTATCAGACGATATAACTCGAACGGGTAATGGTAAGATGACAAATACATCCATGTTTATGTTATGCACACGGCTATGCATAGGAGAGATTTAAACATCTCCAAGAAGCAATATTCGGTTCTCGGAGAGGAATATCCTTCGCTGCAACTGGATTACCGAAACAGCTCTACCTACTGATTATATCAACCATAATGATCTTTCTCGCCACCCAAACTATTCAACCTATCCTGCCTCTCTACATCACTGATAAGGGCGCTTCAACTTTTGAACTTGGAGTAATAATCAGCCTCCTTTCGTTTGTAGCCATAGCAGCTAAAATTCCCTTGGGCATTCTTGCAGAACGCGTAGGTCGGTGGCCTATTATCCCCGCAGCTGCTATCGGTCAAACAATAAGTCTACTCCTCTATTCATTAGCTCCAAATTCAACATGGTTCTATCCCATAAGAATCTTCCACGCATTAATTCTGGCGGCATATGCACCTACAGCTATCGCGATCACGCAGGATCTATCTCCTCGAGGCAAGAAAGGGGCGATGATGGGAGTATTCTTAACCTCCGTAGGCGTAACTTCAACCTTTGGCCCTTTTCTCTGCATGTTTCTAGTCAGCTATCTACCATACGAGCAGGTATTCCAAATAGCTTCAATAATTCCTCTTTTGTGTTTGATACCTTTTCTGATGATCATCCGCGACAAGAAGTCAAGCAACTACTTACGCGAACGCAGAGAAAAGGATTTGAGTCTTCGGCAATCGCTTAGAAGCATTGTTTCTTCAAGAACTATACAGGTCTTAAGTTACCTTCGCCTAACTTTCTCTTTCGCAAACGCTTTCTTGATCACGTTTTTTGCAGTTCATGCTGAAGAAAATCTCCTTCTCAGCTCATCCATTATTGCAACGTTTTTCGGAATCAAAGGAGCCTTCAATATGATTTCACGTATACCTTCTGGGAAAATAGTCGATAGAACTGGGCACGATTACCCGATCATTATTGCTTACGTATTACTCGCAATAGCTTTCCTAATGTTTTCGGAAACAAGTAACATCTACCTTTTGGCTTTTGCGATGATAATTTATGGTGCTGCCCATGGAATGAGAGCTGTTGCTGAATGGTCCTTACTTGGTGATTGTGCACCAGCTGAGGCACGAAACATCGCCACAGCCTACCTTTCTACGATATTCAATGCTGGAGCAGCTTTCGGAGGAATTATAGCTGGAGCATTATCTCTAATTATTGACTTTCCATCAATGTACAAACTTGCTTCTTTAATCGTCCTTTCGGGTGTCATCCTGGTCATACTTCAACGAAAATCTAGGAATAAGAGTCACACACACGTATGCATATAGATTTTCTACTATTCAACAAGTGTGTGCAAGAGAACATCTGTCTATGCGTGTGGCACCAGTTTGATTTTGACCTTTATGGAGTTAAATGTGGGACCTCCCCCAATTTTCTGGGTGCTACTGGGCGCTAATGCGTTTATCGGGAGCCCATCTCTATCAGTCAATAGTCTTGGAGACCAGAGAACACCCGAGGGCACCTTGTCAGTCACAACTCCTTGCACGATGATTTTACCTAAATTATTGAAAAGCATCAAGTCTTCCCCATTCACAATGTTCAATTTACACGCATCTCCTGTGTTTATCCAGACTATCTGTGGAATCGGACCATATACATCTCTGAACTGGCTATGTGTGTAATTTGGATGGGAACTGTTAAGGAGTATAAACCAACCTTCTCCAACTTCGAGAGGGAGTTGAGATGGCAAAGGTATGACCCCTAAATCTTTCGCCTTAGAGGAGTAGAACTCGATCTTACCCGAGGGTGTCTGATATTCAACTATCGATCTCATTCTCAGTTTCAAGACGGCGCCTTCAAGCAAATCCTGCATTGTCCCATCAGCGAATGTTTCGTTGAGAGTTTTTCTAAGTGCATTCCATGGGTTCTCGAAGAGCCATTCTTCCTTGAGTCCATACTTCCTCGCAAGCTCTTGCATCACCCAGATTTCATGTTTACTCTCACCAAGGGGTTCTACAGCTTTTTCGGACAGTCTGCTGTAGCAGTGGTGTTCAGAGAAGTTGATGTCTGTTTTCTCCAGATAGGTTGCTGCTGGTAGAACCACGTCCGCATACTCCGCGGTTTCTGTCCAGTGGGTGTCCTGCACTACTACAAAAACATCTTCCCTCGAG
>JAUWDF010000164.1 GCA_030608925.1 Candidatus Bathyarchaeota archaeon
ACAGTGGTGTACTGCATTATTTAAACTTATGGATTCGAAATCACGATGCGCGCTCACACTTTCATCCACAGCTGACTGCACTCGTTCCCTTGCACCTGTCTTTGTTTACCCAACCAGCTAACGAGTTAACTGAACCAGTCACCCAGTCAGCAAGTTTGTCGCGGACGCATGAAGAGTACTTGATTAGAATCTAAGACTTGATTTTTGTATACGCGCGACGCACATGCACACGCCTGTTTATTGAGACAAGCGCGTTTTTCGCTGTTTGTCGAACAAGCAAGTCCTTATCATTTAGGGTTTTTAGTAGTGGTTTAACTGCTTTTTCATTCCCCAACCAACCCAAAGCCAAACTGGCTCCATACCGAACTTCCTTGTTTTCGTCTCCCAATGCTTGTACTAGTGGTGCGCGCGCGCCTGCTACACTTTTCTCTGCATATGGAACTGCTGTCGTTATCAAACCAAGAAAGCTAAAGCGCGCGCTACTATTTGTCATGAACACTGTTGTCTATGGCGATTACGAATGCGAGGAGTAGTCTCTTGTCGTAGTTAGGGTCTAAAACCTTGATGGAGTATGTGTCTGAAAAGTCGAAGAGCCCCCCTAACACCAAGTCCTTGAAGAAGTCGCTTTTACCTATTTTTGCCTTCAATTCTCCATCCATGTCTTTTACGTCAAAGCTTTTTCCCAAGAAGTTACCTTTAGCTTCAAGAAGCTTTTGACCTTCGTTGTCTTCCAGCCAGAGTTTCGGACGGAATAGCGTTAGAATCTTCCGATTTGTTCGTCCCAGCAAATGCCCTTTGGCATCTTTTATCATATATGATGGGCGCATGGAAACCAGTTTCTTATTAATTGTAAAAACTTGAGATCCATCAATATCAGACACCTCAACTAGCGCCCTCATCGATATAACGCGTCTGTGCATCTTCCCTACTGCTTTACCATCTTGGTTGAAGATATCACCGCTTCCCCAATCCCACCACTTCTCCTTCAGTATGTAATAATTCAATTCTGGACTAAGGAGCCCAATATCCACAACAGAGTTCACTGTCGCTATATCGACATTTACGTTCAAATCGGAGTTCATCTCAGCATACCGACCTGTTTTCCTGTTAAAGTCGCAAAGCTAGTTGGATAGGGTTAACAAAATAATTTATGAAGGCGGAATCCATCTTTTTTTCTTGACAAGCGCACGAAATCAAAGCGGGCAATTAGGTCCTAGCGATACTTAGAGGCGATCCTGAAACCCTCTTCCTCATTTTCTTTGCGGACTTCAACAAAAGCTACCCAACCATCAAGATCCCAGATGACCTTCTCGCGCGCGCGCATCCTTGTGGTGGTGGGAATGCAACCCCTTAAACGTCCTGAACCTTATGTTCTGAAGGGAGAAGGCGCAGTTAACGTGCAGAAGCATATGTCACCGAGTTAAAAGAGAATCGACCTGATGAGTTGACTGAAACGCAAGCTGAAGCCTTGGTCAAGCTTGCAGGGGGACTAATTACTGCAATTGATGAAGAAGTAACCACTGGGAATATGGCTGAGCCTTCTACAAAATTCACATTTAAGTATGCATTTGGTGACTTACTTTCGGTTTTAAAGGGAGCACCCTCACAATGCGTTTCTGAGCCTCAGAGACCTGTTCTTGAAGAAGCCCACTACCACCCTCAGCCTATCCGAATAATGTGATCAAATAGCATTCCTACGCACGCGTATTGCGAACCATTGAAATGTCCTTGACAAAACCCATTAAATTTTTCACAAATCTGGAATGTATAATCGAGAGAGAGCCCGTCAGTTATTTGCAGAGCTAAGTAAAACTCGGTAAGAGGTAGAAAACGAATAGGTATATCGCGTAACAGATTAGAATCATGCCACTGATCGCTCTGATTCTGAACCTCTGTTTGTATGTGAGTCGAACAAGCTTCGAGACTGATCCGGTGAATACTCCGATTGCGAGGAATGGAATGATTGCTCCAAGTGCAAATATAGTTAAGATTAATGGAAGCGTATCCAGCAGCAATAGTGGGATGAATGCGATGAAGATTGGCGCTATACAGGGATCCAGAAAGTAGAATATGAACCCCAGGATGAAGAGTCCAGGATACGTTAGCACGTATTTTTCAGCTAGTTTCCTTATTGCAGGTTTAGTCTCTAAGGGAACTTTCAGCACCCCAAGGAGATTAAGGCCGAAGACAATAGCGAAGACAGATACAGTAAGAGTCAGGTATAGCTGAAGTGAGGGTAGCGACAGGAAGAAAAGCCCGAAAGCTATACCGAGAAGCAATGCTGCCGAGACGAAACCCGCTCCAAAGATCATGACTTTCAGAAAGCTCTCCTTGAAACTAGGGCTTACCCCCAGAGTGTAACTTAAGACGAAGGAGAGCAGGATGATAAGGCAAGGGGAGAAAGTCTCAAAGAACCCGAATGAGAAAGAAACCGCCAATAATGCAGTAAGAGCAAGCGAATCAAATGACGACAATTCACGGATCTGGATCCTGTCATTGAGAATGTACACATTGTTATTCAAGTTAGTCTCATTTAAGACCTGATCAGCTTCAACCTTCAGTACAAACTGTCCGAGACCAATCTCAGCAGTGTCCCAATCGAACAGCAAGTCAAAAGGTTGATTTGGCATCAGGTTAAAGACTGTTAACTCACCGACCAATGTACTGTTGCTGTATACTCTCACGTTGAAAGTTTCATTTTCTGTGCCCCAATTTTCAACGGTAATAGTAACATTAACTTCTTCACCCTGTCTAATAGTCGGGTTTGAGACTTTTACGTTCATAACAGCGATGTCATGTCTTTCTGTGGGTGTAGTGTCGGGTTCCCTTACTTCGATGACTCCGCTGATCAGCCAGTTATCGGCAAGGTCGGTTTCGTTTTCGAGAACGCTTACTTCCGCACTCAAAATGTGAATCCCAGCTGTTGCGTTCACTGTATTCCAATTGAATGATACATCTAGTTGAGTACTCGGTTGTAGATCAATTATAGAATATGTACTGAGAATGCTTGAGTTGACGTAAATGGAAAGTGCAAAAGATTCACTTAGTTCACCTTGGTTCCTCACAGTTACATTGATTTGAACTTCGTCTCCTACAAGAACACTATTGAAGGACGATTTGATACTTACGACTGCAATATCTTGCACTGGTTGTAGATAGAAGTCGATTATTTCACGTAGATAGGTGCTATTCAGGTACCCTTTGAACATTGTTTCATAATTCACGACCACAGCGTTCCAATAATCCTCGATCTCCGCAGGGTCTACACCATATTGATCCATGAGTTTCTGAAGCCCTTCTTCAGAACCAAAGGGAATTGTATCTACAGCTACTTTCT
>JAUWDF010000147.1 GCA_030608925.1 Candidatus Bathyarchaeota archaeon
ATCGTATAATTAATGAAGAGAGCCAAGTCCGGGAGAATAGCGAATGGAAATCTCTTATTTTATCAGATGGAACACAGATATACTCGTCTTAATGCGTGCATGAACATTCGATTAGCATTTCGCTGTCAGATAACCAAACATGAGATATGCCTACAGGATGTGTTTGGGTTTCTAACCATTATATACGTCAAAGACTTTCATTAGTTGTGATTAATTTGGGTTCCTCAGATGTGGTTTCAGATGTTCTTGTGATAGGAAGCGGGATCGCAGGTTTGTCCTTTGCATTGAATATAGCTGATTTTGCTCAAGTAGTGATAATCACTAAGAAGGAGAAGGCGGAATCAAACACTAATTATGCGCAAAGTGGAATTGCTGCGGTCTTTTCTACGTCTGATTCCTTTGAAAAACATGTGAAAGATACTTTAGATTGCGGGGATGGTTTGAGTAAGAGAGACGTTGTTGAGAAGGTTGTGAAGGAAGGCCCAACTCGCATTCAAGAACTCATAAAGCTGGGTGTGGAATTTTCTCGAACTCCAACTGGCAAACTTGATCTTGGAAGGGAGGGGGGTCATTCAAGGCGACGGGTCGTTCACGCAAAGGATCTCACGGGCAAGGAAGTTGAATCTGCTCTTTTGAACGCAGTCGCTAAGACGCAATCCATTAAACTCTATGAAAATCAAGCTGCAATAAATCTAGTTGCTGAACGAAATCGTTGTCTAGGCTGCTACGCCCTTGATACAGAAAATTCCGTAGTTAGGAACTTTGTGTCGAAAATCACCGTTCTCGCAACTGGAGGAATTGGAAGAATTTACCTCCATACGACAAACCCTGATATCGCCACTGGAGATGGAATCGCCATGGCATATCGAGCAGGAGCAACCCTCATGAACATGGAATTCACTCAATTTCACCCCACATACCTTTACCAACCCAGGGAAGACTCTTTTCTCATCTCAGAAGCCCTTAGAGGTGAAGGAGCGGTGCTCCGAGATAAGATTGGAAGGGAGTTTATGGGAGATTATCATCCAATGAAGGAACTAGCTCCCAGAGACATAGTTGCTAGAGCAATTGATCAAGAATTAAAGAAAAGTGGAGACAACTTTGTCTACCTAGACATTTCACACAAAGATCCTAAATTTATTCGATCTCGGTTCCCGGGGATCTATGAAAAATGCTTGTCCTTTGGAATCGATATCACAAAACACCCAATTCCAGTCGTTCCCGCGGGTCATTACTGCTGTGGAGGAGTAAGAACCACCATAGGCGGCGAAACCGACATAACGAACTTATTTGTCATTGGTGAAGCAGCCTGCACCGGTCTTCATGGAGCCAATCGCTTAGCTAGCAATTCATTACTCGAAGCCCTCGTTTGCGCTCATTATGCCGCTAGGAGATGTAGAGAACTGCTAAAGAAAGGCCCTTCTTTACAATCATTTGCACCCTGGGAATCAGGAAACGCTGTAGACATCGACGAAGCTGTAGTGATTACCCAGAACCGGGATGAAATCCGCCGTCTCATGTGGAACTATGTAGGAATCGTGCGTTCTAACAAGAGATTGACCCGCGCTAAGAAGCGTATAGCCCTACTACGGGAAGAAATCAACCAATACTACTGGGATTTCATAATCACAGCAGACCTAGTCGAGCTACGTAACATGGCATTAGTTGCAGAACTTATCATAGACTCAGCAATCTTGCGTAAAGAAAGTCGAGGTATCCATTATTCGCTAGATTACCCTCAGAAATCTCCAGAAGCCAAAGACACTTTGTTGAAGAAGACTAATGAAACAAGTTATGATGTCAATTAGCGCGTCAAGAACGTGATTAGTATGAACTAGCATTGACTATCAACAATATATGGCGGATTTCTCACGTCATATCTGCACAAATTTGTAGCATGAATGCTCTCCGGGATAGAGGTTGCTCCAAGAGTTTGTGTGTTATCAAGGGTTTTGAAATATTCTGCTAGTTTGGGCTGAGCTTCATCTTCCTTCTGAACCTGCATAGTCGCTTCAACAACTTGTGGAGCACGTTTCCTATGCTTAAAAATATTGTAGGTAATTATGCTTGCTGCTCCTATGTTAACCCAAGATAAGCCCATGATAATTCCAGAGTAAGTCCAGTAAGGCATTGCCCAGCGATTACTGAAGGTTAGACCAAAATCGTAAAGTCCCCCATGAATTAACCGGTCTATCTGGAATAATCCAACCAAGACCAACAGTGATACTAGTGCCAAAGTAATCGAGGCTGCGATGGCTAGGGTTAGGTTGATTTTCATCAGGGGTCCCCAATACGTTGAAGGTGTAATAGATGGGCTTAAAGATTATGAGTTTGAGCTCTTGCTTCGGAATCTATGTTTTGAATATTGATTTATCATTCGTTTCTGGAATTCCCAGTGACTGCGAGTACAGTGTTACAGTAGGGGCAAACATTGACGAGACGTGGTTTCCCAGACTTGAAATCAAACATGCAAAGGGGTTGCGTGAACACTTTTCCACACTTGTTACACACCATTGGTATTCCTAAAACTTCCACACCGCCTTTATCCGCTGGGGCTGGTTTCTCTCTCACCTGTAAAGCAGGCCTAGAGACCTCTTGAAGAGGCTCGCGTCTAGAAGCAGGTCTATGTGTTGATCTAAGTCCATTCATTCTTTTACTAGAAAGCGTCGGTTTGGGTGAAGGCGTCCATCTGGATGTTATAGCATATACAGTTGAAAAGAAGCCCACAGTTATCAATCCACCTAATAATCCGATAGAGAGTCTATGAAAGGCCCAATAGGGTATAGCCCATTCATCACTGAATTGTAAGCCATAATCATAAAGTGTGCTATGAACCAAGAAATCCACCTTGTTCATTGCAACAATACATGCAGCAGCCAGGGCGATTCCAGCTACATTTATCAGTAGGAGGAGCTTCCAGCTTAAAGACAGATTCATTCGAATCAGTCGTAACTTTACCGAACAACGATTAAAAACATTGTTAACGGAGAATTAGAGGCTGGAATCATTACTAAAGATTCAACAGCTCACACTCATCTTACGTATTCACTTGTTCGCCACTGCTCTGCGCGCGCGTTTAGCGAAGGGCTTTCAGAGATAGGTAAGATAAAAGAGGTTCCGGGTTTTGTCGAAGATACTGGGGAAGTGAACTGGCTTGTTCAAGAAGCTGTAGAAAATGAAAACCGATTCCAATAATTACTCAATCTGTAATTGAACTTTTTAAATCAAGGAAAAAGGAAAGTGATGGAGCTAGAGCAGTGGCCATAATGCGTCATGGTTTTGGAGGTCATCCTTTTGGCTAAAGCGATTACATCGCTAAGGAGAGGCGCACGAGTAGGATTCACCACATCTAATCCTTAATAAGCAAGACTCTTGATGGAGCCCCATCACATTCGATGGGGAGTGGAAGGCCAACGAATATGTACTCTCCTGCAGGTACTTCTGCGAGGTTGAGACCTTCAAAGAGTGTCAGATTACTAATGAGCGTATGATGAACCATATTATCTCCCTTAAACTTCTGAGCGCTTAGATAATCAAATCCAAGGGT
>JAUWDF010000060.1 GCA_030608925.1 Candidatus Bathyarchaeota archaeon
TTTTTGATGATGGTAAAGTGAATGTGGAGAATTGCATTAAGATGGTTTTGCCCTCCCCCTCTTTGATTTACGCAGGTAAGGTGAAAGAAGCAACCCGCTTAGGTAAGGATCTTTACGTACATGGTGACTCTATAGGTGGAGGATCGCTTGCCTCCGCTTTGAGAGATCATGTTAGAAGAGGATTGAGAGTGTTGATGACTGATGACGCGGCTTATACTGTACGTAACAATCTTGGTGATGTCAAAGAACTTGGTATTGAAATTTCGGAGGAGGAAATCAAGGAGGAGAATTTTGATGGGGATATATTAACTCTTGAAGAAATCAGTCTTGGGAAATTGCAGGAGTTTCTGGTATCATTTGAGGAAACTCTCTTGGATCTTGATATGGTGGCAATTGCTGTTCAGGACCATGGTGTATTCTCTAAAGGGATGAGTAATAGGAAGTCTCGTCTTCAAAAAATGAGAGAAATCCTTACCAAAAACCCGAAACCTGAGGCTCTGGCTTTCATGGACAGTGAGATTCCATCCTGCTTTCTTAGAATGAAATCCGCAGCAAGAGCCTCAAAGAGACAACTGCCCAAAACCAAAACTTTGCTAATGGACACTGCTACAGACGCAATCCTTGGATGTCTTACTGACGCCGATGCAAAACGATCCAAGCAATTTTTAGTTGTGAACGTTGGCAATGGACATACGATAGCTGCATTAATATCAAATGGAAATATTACTGGAATTCTGGAACACCACACGAGAATGTTGAGTCCAACAAAAATTGAAAGATTTCTTATGGATTTCACTAACGGAACAATTAGTGACCATGAAGTCTACAAAGACGGAGGACACGGTCTGTTTTATCTGACTGATGCACCGGGTTTCACTGAAATAGATAGGATTCTGGCGACGGGACCTAACCGAAGATTACTCGCTGAATCCAATCTGGAAATCTGCTTCGCAAATCCAGCAGGTGATGTGATGATGACGGGACCCATCGGTTTAGTAGAAGCAGCTACCCGAAAGCTGAGATATGAGTGAACGTATAACAGTCGTTTTTCATCGCCATTTTAGCACTTTTCTATTGTAGAAAACCTCAGGCACTATCAGTAGACCTGACATTGAAGCTACAACCACAAGGATCCATTCAACTGGATCAGTCATCACGACTGTTCCAAATAAACCAAAGAAGGGCACTAGGATTGTCAGGATTGCTGAACCTATTACTGCAACTAATAGAAACTTGTTTGAAAGGAATCCTATTTTGAAAGCATTATGTTTTTCTGAGCGACAGTTCCATACGACGAAGAGCTCCTGTAGCGTTGCCCTAGTGAACGCCATCGTCCTAGCTTGCGCCAGTTTCAATGGAGTCAAGGGGCCGGGTAGTAGATAGTATTGCCAGAAGAATAAGCCTCCAGTTAATAGAAACTGTGCTGTAAAAGTTGCTATTATCGACGCTATACGACCATGCAGAATTCCCTCTTTAGGATTTCGAGGAGGTCTCTCCATGAGGTCTTTCTCCGGAGGGTCCATAGTCAACGCAAGCGCTGGTCCTCCATCAGTGACCAAGTTCAACCATAAGATCATCCCTGCCGTCAAAGGCAGCTCCAATCCCAACAACGCAAAAACTCCAATAAGAGCCAATTCATCGAAGTTAGATCTCATTAGAAAGAAAGAGAATTTTCTTAGGTTGTCGTATATAGTACGACCTCCTTCTACTGCTGTGACTATCGTGGCAAAATTGTCATCAGCAAGAACCATATCTGCAGCTTCCTTTGTCACATCAGTGCCTGTTATCCCCATGGCAATACCGATATCTGCGCGCTTTAGTGCTGGGGCATCATTAACCCCATCCCCTGTCATAGCCACAATTTCGCCTTTCTGCTTTAAGGCTTGGACTATTCGAAGCTTGTGTTCGGGAGATACTCGCGCATACACTTTCACCTTATCAACGATTTCGACGAAATCTTCATCCCCCATCGAATCAAGCTCAGCTCCTGTCAAAGCCAAATCATCAGAGTTCTCACCAATCATGCCAATCTCCTTGGCAACAGCTACTGCTGTGAGCTTGTGGTCACCAGTTATCATAACCGTCTCTATACCTGCTTTTTGGCATACCCTGTTTGCTTCTTTAGCTTCTTCTCTTGGGGGATCAATCATACCCACTAAGCCAATAAAAACTAAATCGTTTTCGATTTCTTTGTTAATCTTATCCTCAACAGTTTCCTCGAAATCACGAGAATTCATAGACGTTAGTTCTTTGAAAGCTACGCCTAGAACTCTGAGGGCATTATTTGCCATCTCCTCGTTCACTTTTTGAATTCTCTGCTTTTCGCTTTTGGTTAGGTTTCGAGCCTCTCATTTTATGAATACGCCCGCGCATCGATTTAGAATAACCTCAGGTGCTCCTTTCATGAAAGCCACTAGTTTTTTCCCAGTTGTTTCATGAATGGTTGTCATACGTTTCCTTTCTGAAGTGAAGGGAATTTCATGTATTCGCTGGTATTTTTGTGCCAGTTCATCTTTTTTCATTCCAGCCTTTGCTGCAGCTACTATTAACGCGCCTTCTGTTGTGTCACCAATTACTTTTGAACCATCGTATGATGCATTTGTGCAAATTGCGGCAGCACCTAATAGTAGGTTTAGATTTGAGTCTTCTCTTGCTTCCACTGATTTTCCGTTGAGAAGGAATTTTCCATCCGCCTTATATCCTACTCCTGTGACTTCAACCTCTTTGTTGTTAGTGAAAATTCTCCGTACTGTCATTTCACCTTTTGTCAGTGTCCCTGTTTTATCAGAACAGATAACTGTGGTTGCGCCTAAAGTTTCTGCAGAGGCTAGTTTTCTAATTATCGCGTTTTTCTTGACCAGTTCACGTGCTCCTAAAGCAAGGGATATAGTAACTACTGCTGGGAGACCTTCAGGAACTGCAGAGACAGCTAGTGCAATTGCTATGATGAAGCTTTCAATTATCTGACCAGATCGTGCGGGGTCGAACACCTCTAGGATGAAGATGGCAGCGCATATGAGAACTATTATTATACCTAGTTTCTTTGCAAAACTGTCCAGTTTAAGCTTCAGCGGAGACTCTTCGACCTCAACGGTCTGCACCATTTCAGCGATTTTTCCAAACTCAGTGTTCATACCTGTTGAAGTCACTACTGCTTTTCCTCGACCATAGGTCACGAAAGTTGCTGTGAAAACCATGTTTTTCCTATCAGCTACAAGAGCGTTTTCTGTAACTGCTTTGATTCTCTTTCCAACCTGAGTTGACTCTCCAGTTAATATAGCTTCATCAGTTCTCAGCTCTACAACCTCAATTAGTCTGCTATCAGCTGGTATCCGATCTCCTGCTTCGAGGAGTGCAATGTCTCCAGGCACAACTTCCTTTGCCGGAACAATCACTTCTCTTCCATTTCTCATTAAACGAGCTTTTGGAGCAGTCAGCTTCTTCATAGCTTCCATAGCTTTTTCAGAACGATATTCTTGGACAAAACCAACGACCGAGTTGAGCACCACAATTGCTGCTATGGTAATTGTATCAGTTTGCGGTTCATTCTGCATGTAGGCTGCAACGAATGAAATAGCTGTTGCAATTAGAAGCATTATCACGAAAACGTCTTTGAATTGACTAAGGAGAATTTGGAGAGCAGTAGTTTTCTTACCTTCCTTCAGTTCGTTAAGTCCATACTTTTCTAGACGTTCCCTAGCGGTTTCGTCTTTCAAGCCAAGGGGATCTGTCTGTAACTCCTCAAGCACTTGTTCAACGGTTTTCGAGTGCCAAGAATTATCCATTATAAACACGCCTTGCAGCAATT
Source organism: Candidatus Bathyarchaeota archaeon (assembly GCA_030608925.1). Classification (GTDB taxonomy): domain Archaea; phylum Thermoproteota; class Bathyarchaeia; order Bathyarchaeales; family SOJC01; genus JAUWDF01. The sequence goes on from JAUWDF010000060.1 coordinate 3,809, forward strand.
TTTGTAGCAATACATATCTTTCCCCTTAAAGGGTTTTTCTGTAACTCCCAGTCCCATTGTCCTATGTTGCGCAGGTATGCCTGCCAGGCGAGAAAGATTTTTAGACAGGTTCCCTTCACTATTTTTCCCATGTTTGGAGTTCTGGAACCTTCTTGAGTAATGACTCTGAGAATGTTTTCAATCTCTTTGTGAAGCCCATTCGAAGGCTTGTGGAGCAGAGAGGATTCCAAACTCCTACTAAACCACAAAAGGAGACAATTCCAAAAATTCTAGAAGGGAAAAACGTCTTATTAATCTCTCCAACTGCAACTGGCAAAACTGAGTCAGCAATGCTTCCCATTCTGAACATGCTCATCCAACTTCCTGACACACGGACTCGCCCAGGAATCAGAGTCCTATATGTGACACCTCTACGAGCCTTGAATCGCGACTTGCTAGGACGTTTGCAGTGGTGGTGCAATAACCTAGATATCAAATTGGCAGTGCGACATGGAGACACCGATACAAAGGAAAGAACTAGACAGTCCCGGAGTCCTCCAGACATCCTTATAACAACACCGGAAACGCTTCAAGCAATACTAACTGGGTGGATTTTGCGGAAACACTTGAGACATGTGAGGTGGGTGGTCATCGACGAGGTTCATGAGCTGGCGGATAGTAAGCGCGGGAGCCAGCTTTCACTGGCTCTAGAAAGATTGAGAAATATCACATACGACGATTTCCAGATGATAGGTCTTTCCGCTACGATAGGAAGCCCTGAAAAAGTCGCCCAGTTCCTGGTTGGTGATGGAAGACCGGTTGAAATTGTGAGGGTGCCAGTTGCGAGGGAAATGCAATTAGAGATACTCTTTCCACAACCTACTTCAAAGGATTTTGAGCTTGCTTCATCTCTCTATACACATTCTGAAGTCGCTGCTAGGCTTCGGATAATGCGTGATTATATTGAAAAGCACACATCTGTGTTGCTCTTCACAAACACTCGCACAATCTCTGAAGTATTAGCTAGTCGTTTTAAAATATGGGACATAGATTTTCCCGTGTCAATACACCATGGATCGCTTGCGAAACCTTCACGTATTGCTGCTGAAACTGGTCTAAAAAATGGAGAGTTAAAGGGACTCGTTTGTACAAGTTCACTCGAATTGGGTATAGACATAGGTACAATAGACTTGGTTATTCAATACATGAGCCCTAGACAGGTTACTAGGCTTATCCAGCGTGTAGGTAGGAGCGGGCACAGAGTTGGAAGAATTGCTAAGGGTGTAATAATAACTATGGACTCTGATGATGCCTTAGAAGCTATGGCGATTGGTCGCATGGCGTATGATGAGGAACTCGAACCAGTAGTTATCCCACCTAAGCCGTTTGATGTTCTTGCGCATCAGATTGCTGGGCTTCTAATGAAGAGAAGACGACTTTTCTTCGGTGATATTGTAACATCGTTCAGCAAAGCTTTCCCTTATCGTGATCTAACAACTGAAGATGTGCAAAGTATTCTAACTTACATGCACACACGAATTCCTCGAGTTGCTTGGGTATCCTTCGAGGACGAGACAGCATTGAGACCACGTAGAAGCAAAGCATTGTATGAATACTACTTTGAGAACTTGTCGATGATACCCGTCCGGAAGCAGTATTTGGTGATAGATGAACCTGCAAACGTTGCAATTGGTGTCTTAGATGAGGCTTTCGTTGCAGAATATGGAAAACCAGGTGTAAAATTTATCATCCGAGGGAGCCCCTGG